>NZ_JABKBZ010000126.1:0-7126 GCF_013166635.1 Lentimicrobium sp. S6
CTGATGGCGATGCTACATGGCAAGAACCTCAATTTAAGGATATAAATGGAAATCTATTTTTTAATGGAAGAATTGGAATCGGAACAGAAAATGCTGGCACTCATAAATTAGCAGTAAACGGCTCCATTAATGCCAAAGAAATTCTAGTAACCGAAACAGTACCCGGCTCCGATTATGTATTTGAAGAAGATTACCCATTAATGCCTTTAGCCGAGCTAGAAAGCTATGTAACCACAGAAAAGCATTTACCTGAGGTAATGAGTGCCGAAGAGTTTAAAGAGAACGGATATAGTATTGGCGAAATGGATGATGTCTTATTAAGGAAAGTAGAAGAGTTGACTCTTTATATCATTCAGCAGCAAAAGGATATTGCTCAGCAACAGAAGGAGATAGATAGTTTAAAAGAAAAACTTGAAAACTAATAAAACACAAACGATATGAAAAATATAGTTTTAATACTTGCAGCACTTCTAATTGGGTTGAGCTCTTGTAAAAAAGATGAGGAAGAGTCTGTTGTTAGCATGGAAGAAATGCTTTGTAGAGAATGGCAGATGGAAAAATATATAGTTAATGATGAGGATTATGATGGAATTATAGAGCTCATATGGGAGTTTAGAACTGATGGAATCATTAATGCATCTGTAACCTCTTTAACTGAATCTTATACTGACAGTTCCGAGTGGAGGTGGACAAATAATCAAAATGATATTGAAATAAAACAATTTGCAAAAGAAAATATTAAACATATCAGTTTGCTTGGGTCTGGAGGAATTGATGATATTTGGGTTGTGCAAAGAATTATACTTCTAACATCAACAAAATTAATTGTTGAAACAGATTCTGGAGATAACATTATTAGGATTGAATTCAAAGGGAAAAGTTAAGCCTAATTAAAGTCTACCAAAAATAATCATATTCAAAATAGTTTTTTATTTATTTCAGTTTTTTTAGTAAAAATTGAAGGAATCATAAATGAAAAAGATTTTGTTATTTCACAATTAAATAATACAATATTATACTTAAAAAGATGCAAACAATAAAAAAGATATCAATAATACTATTATTATTAATACTTCAGCAGACCATATTACCAGCTCAATCATTAAATGAAAAGTATTGGTATTACCGTCATCGCCTTAAATATTTTACTGATATTGGTGAAGGCCCAGGTAAAGGAGTTTTGTTTAGTTCCAGGCACAAATATATGAAAATGCATATAGACAATGGAACCCAAGAAAACGTTGGGAGTGCTGAAATAAAAATTGGTGACGGAGGGATAGATTTGGGTTGGTATATCTCAATGCTTGCTTTAGAAGCTGATATGTTAAATAGCTCCCCTAAAAATTATACATTAACCGAGTTGTATTATGCGATGAAAGCATACGAAAGATGGGATTTGTGTGAGGATCAAGTACCCTGGGAAAACCCTAATGGAGCAGAACTAGACGGGTTTTTCATGAGGACAGATATTCCCATATACACAGGTGAGTTCACTCCTGATTTTACAAATTTAAACTATAATCTGACAGAAGAGAATGGACCTGGTAGTATGCCTCCTGGTTCACCAATGTATGTGGATCATTTTAAGGTTTGGACTGGGACTGATGCTGAAATAGAAAGGGAGTTACTAAAATCAACAATGAGTGTTGATCAAGCTGTATTTTTAATTATGGGGTTTGCGCTAGTGAATCATCATTTGGGAGATAATTTTCTTGACTTTAGAAACACTGTAACTGGGCAAAATATGTCATTTAATTTTGGAAATACTGCCCGCAATAATATATTGCTTATTTCTAGGTATATGGCTAACTTGAATTTAGAACATGGGTTTTCTTGGGAATTATCTAATTCTCCAGTTTACGAGTTTATTGATGATATCCTTCCTATCAATCCTTATCCTGAAGATCAAATGCCTGGTATTTGGACTATATTTGATCCTAATGGAGATACTGTAGGCAGAGGAGGCCATTGGCCAGCTCCAATGAGTTTTGGAATCTCAGAAGCTGTAAGGGAGTCAACAGGTACAATGATAAGTCCAGGCTTTTTTACACTTGCCGATTTTTTATGGAAAAATATACCTCTTCACTTTCATCAATTTGGAGATTGGGACCACCCTTTTCCTGGAAAGGATTACAATAAAGTTTTTATGGCAGCAGTGGCAGCAATAAGTGGTGATTCATGGGATGTTTATGATCCAACTGGTATTTTTAAAATAGTCAATACAAAAAATTATATAGACCGGTTTTTGCAACATGATCATGATCTCCTATATATGTTATTGTACACTGATTTGCATAATGATAATTGCGATCAATTTGAAGGAGAGGATTATGAAAGTAAAATTGAAAGCATTTTAAATAGAGCACCAATATGTGGTCCTTATAATTATTCAGTAGGTAATGATGCTCCAACACAGGATGTGTATTTTGAGTATTGTGATGACTATTTACCTAATAGAGCAGATGGTGGTTGGGCTAGTAGTAATTTCTTTCGTCATACTGTAAATGAAAGGAGTGGGCGTGATAATCCTGATGGTAATACAGGAGTTTATTCAGGAATAGATTATCTTTTGTTTTTCAACTTGTATCGCAATTATCGGTCATGGTGGTATGGAGGATTGAATGGATATGAACCATATAGGAATATGGTTAACAGGGAACTAGATCAAAACTACCCTTATACAGAAAATGGAGTACACTATGGGACCATTGAAAATCCAGCTAATTTAAGAGCGTTTGATTCGTTTGAATACTTTGGTGAAGTTAGTAATTCGAATTCTACCAATACTGATGGTGGTTTAAATTTAGTTGCTGGAAATTGGATGAGATTCACACCTGGTTTTCGAGTAACTACTGGGTCTAGGTTTACAGCAAAAATAGAAGAATATGATTGTTATGCCTCAGGTACTAAGGCCCCAATATTTAGTGATAATAACTATATTCAGAATGATAATCCAACACAGCCTGGAGCTAAATACGGTTCACGTAAGGATGATATACTAATAAAAGCAAACAATAATCAAGATATTATAATGTCTGAAATTGATAATTCTATTATCGTGTATCCAAATCCAGCGGATAATAATGTCCAAGTTAAAATTTTCAATAATCCAAATTATTGTAGCGTTAATATTAGGAATCTAAATGGAGAAACAATTAATTCATATGATAATTACTATAGCGATGAACCACTGGATATTTCTAAATTAGCAAATGGAATCTATATTTTAGAAATAAATATTAATGGTCAAATAATTCAAGAAAAATTTGTTGTATTGTAATGATATATATATAAGTAGATTTAAGTTAACTATATTTTTGATAAGTAAGATGTTTTTTAAGATAAAGAGAAAAATAATAACACTTAAGGCAATTGTAACACTATGTCTGTTAGTCTGCTTTACAGGCTTGTTTGCACAGAATTCTTATAATGATATGATCTTTTTATTGGATAGTAATGATACAATAAAGAATTGTAGGATTTTAAACATTAATCATAACAAGGTTACTTTTGATATTGTTAATGGAAAGAAAAACAAAGTGATTGCAATGGGAGTGCTTCTAAACGCTTATTATATTAAACTACCAAGTCCACTTAATAATATGAATGTTCCTTTTGACTCTGAACCAGATTTTATAAAAGATGATTCATTTGATTATAATCAGTACTTATTTTATCAGAGTAAATATTTGCAAGCAATTAGGGTTCAAAGAAGTACATTAGTCTTATCAATAATTGGAGTGACATGTATAGGTATTGGAGAATATTTCTTGGAAGATTACGAGAAAAATCCAATCGACCTTGACCCTAGATTATTTATGGGATCTATTCTTAAATATGGAGGTATTGGTTCAGCTTCTGTTGGAATTCCATTATTTGTTACAAGTACAATATCAAAGAATACATATAAAAAGAATCTGCAATCATTTGATAAATCAACTATTATTGTAGGTGTAAAACTTAATAATAATGGTATAGGTATCTCTATGTATTTTTAGTATTTATTTTTGTAGGTGTTAATTGAATAATAACGAGTTATTTAGAAAAATTCCTTCGCAAAAAAAATTAATTATGAAAAATCAATTTATTATCTTTTTAATTATCATTTCATTTGGATTGTTTGTCTCTTCCTGTACTAAAGAGAAGTATCATTATCTAACTGAGAATGATAAAAGTTTTTTGGGTAGGTCTGTTGGGGATTCTATGAAAGTAGTAAGTGCATGGCCTGTAGATACCAATGATTTTGTAATTCGTTCAGAGAGTTCTGATTTTGTTAAAGTTAAAACCACTGGACAAGTTGATTATCTCGAAACTATAAGGCGATATAATTCAACAGGATATATTCAAATACAAAAATCAAACACTGATGGTTTGTCAATTGAAATTAGTGCTTATGCAGAAACTTTCACAAAGATTGTAGAGTCAGATATTAGTGTCGAAATAGGAGATGTTATATACGATGATGTATATGTTTTTCACGAGAAGATTTTCTATCTTTATTATTCCTTAGAATATGGTTTTTTACGATATGATAGTTTTGATGACCCCCAATTTGTTTTTATTCCATAATTTCCTAATAATGCCAATATTGAGATAGATCATATGATTTATAAAATCTACAATCAACAAGGTATATATTTATTTGAAGGCAGATTATACCAAAACAAAGGAATAAATGTTAATGAATTATTGAACGGTTTTTATTATATTGAAGTATTTGATAATAATGGCAGAGTATTTAGAGAAAAATTCATTGTGAAAAACTAAAAACTAATCTATGAAAAGCACAATTTTTTACCTCACATTAATGCTAATGGTTTCATTATTTAGTTGTTGCAGTAATTGTAAGGATCCTGCTTGTCCCGAATTATCAACTGAAGATACGTCTTGGTTTCCTTATTATAAGAATGACACCTTGATTTTTGAAAATACTGTCGATGATTCATATATTCATTTCCCATTTAGCTATAACGGTAATTGGTCAGTCCTTCATACTCCCTCAGATGGCGATGAGTGCAATAAATACTGTATCGCTGGTAAAATCAATTATTCAGAATATTATTTTGATAGTATAGCAGAATTTAGTAGCAATTTTATTATTAATAGAATTGAGGAAAATTTCTATGTTGTTTTCTCTCGTTCGTCATCGACTGTTGTTAATAATTTTAATCCACATAGTTTTTTCGACCTTAGGCATGCCATCAAACTAGATACCTTAAGCATTAATGGGTATCTGCTTAAAGATATTTACCAATATACCTGTTACCCACAGCAAGAAGAGGTTGCTGAAACCTATGTAAAAAAAGGTATGGGCTTGGTAAAAATAGTTTTTAGAGATGGACAGGAATTTGAGTTAGTGGAGCATATAAGAGCGAAGTAATAATTAGTCAGGGCGCAAATAAATTATATTTTGTGAAATATTCGCACCCTGACTTCATTTTATCAAAAACAAAACAGATGAAAAAATCAATTTTAATATTATTCATTTTTGCAGTGCTTTTTTCTGCCTGTAAAAAAGAGGAGGAAGAAGAGCCAACACCTCCTACAAAAGAAGAGCTATTATGCCAAACATGGAATATTGATACCTATTATTTAAATGGCCATGGCTTTGCTTACCTCACTTGGCAATATGTTTGGAAATTTAAAACCGATGGTAGTATAGAGTGGCGTAAAATAGAAAATGGTGAGCTATATAAAACCACCAGTTGGGCTTGGGCAGAAAACCAAACCGCATTAGATATCACAGTACCCGATTGGGAGGACAAAACAGCCCGTACCACAATAGTAAAACTTACAGAAACCGAAATGGTTCTAGAACCCGGAGAAACTGAGATTGAATTAGAAATGACTTTTTCTAGGTAAGTTAAATCAGTAGGTAACAGGGCAAACGCGTACTTTTATTTTTCTAATTATTTTTAACAAAGCTAACGCGGATTTGCAACCGACCGTAGGGAGCTCAGCGAAGCTAATCCGTGTGATTTAAATACATTCCTTAATGTTAATATTTTCGCACGGAAAACATTTCCGCGCTAGCATTATACCTATAGATTAAACTATTTTCTTCTAAATATAGCTTTTTAACAAAGTATGCGTTTGCCCTGAGTTGGTAAGTAAATATTGGAATGTTTATATTTGATAGCTCAATATTATGAAAGCAATTGTTCAACTGACCATTTTTTTATTTACTCCTTTTCTGATTTTCGCCCAAGGAAACTTTGGAAAGTCTTTTTGTGTAGGTAGTTCCTTCACATTTTTGCGCTACTATGAAGATGAGCCCGGTTTGCCAAGGTATAATGAATACACATGGAATGTAAATGTGGCCATGCAAATTACAAAGCGATTAGATTTGGGTGTTCAAGCTATGGCTATCTTTATGAAGCCTGAAGGTGGTCCCTCAGAAAATCACCATATTATTGGTGTTTTTGGTCAATTTAACTTTATCAAGAAAGAAAAAATTAAAGTATTTGTTGAAACCTCCTTTAATACTGGTAATTACAAATTGTCAAGAAACGATTTTTATCCAAGCTATGAGAATGGAATAGTATACATAGGATTTGGAGGAGGTGTTGAACTTAAAATTTCAAAACGAATTCCACATCTGTTTTTAGACCTTTCTTTTATTAATTATGAGCAATTAAATATTGATGAATCTTATGCCTATACTCAATATGTTATAGGCTTGAATTATAGATTTGGGAAGGGATTGATATAAAATAAAACAGAATATGATAATTACTATCATATTCTGTTTTATTAATTTTTAGTTACTAATCAGTAAGAATTACAATAGTTTAATTTTCCCTGATTTCCCCAACAGCTGACGCTTCGGTTAATGACGATGCTATCATTATCGCTACATTCATTGTAGCGGACAGCATCGTTCCGGCCCAAGGGGAGTCAGGGAAAAGATTCAGCAAAATGATTAGATTGAAAAATTTGATATTCTATTCTCATTTGATTTTTGAAACTAAAATCTGATTTTTTTGGCTCCCCATGGGGCATTAGCGTTAACTTAAGCTGTCTATTTTTTTAAGTTACAGATATACATATGATTACAAGACTATTTCTTTCTGACTTCTTTGTTTTTTACTCTTTTTAATACAAAGGTGTTTTTATCTTCAAGCAC
>NZ_JABKBZ010000127.1:0-6653 GCF_013166635.1 Lentimicrobium sp. S6
AAGGTAGGCTTTACGGCTTCGTTGCCGGTTTAGGTTCAACACACAGCACATATTCAGCCCCTCTTGGCCATAAGCAAATGCTTAGCTCCACGGCTTAGGGCTGAAAACGATGCTTAATTGTTAGCAACAGGGCTTTCATTTCTCTCTCGCTTTTGGGCAACGCGCATCCTGTATTATCGGCTTCGAAGGGTTGATACTCCTCGTACGATATTATTAAGTGATTTTCATGTTTTTGAGTTGGTAGTTTTCAGCTAATGTACATGGAATGGAATATAATTCCCGAACTTAAAAACTGTTCTTTTGAAACAGGTTTGTATTGAATATGGTGATTGTAGTAAACAAATTCTATCACGCCATGTTAAATTAAGAAGTAGGCATAAAGAAATAATGACAAGAACGCTTCTAACACTACGCCCACGTTACGGTTTTTTCCTAACAAAGCGCAAAATTTTTCAACTCACTAATAATTCGTGTGACCGTATCACGATGCGTAATCTATTTAGTTGTCTTATTTTTGGCTCCTAATTCAGATTCAGTTTAAATTAAATACATCTTGATATGATAAAACGCAGGTTGTTAATTTTCATCTTTTTCCTTATTCTTATTTCACTTTCAATGCCCGAAATTACCTTAGCACAGAATGAAAGTGATTCGGTTACAAAGAAGATTGATGCATCTGATCCCACGAAGATTTATACTTATGTTGGGGCAGGTCCAAAATTTACCGAATACACTAATAATGAATCCATGCTCGAACTAAGGGCTTCTGGAAATCTTGGCATATCCAAAGAAGATATGGTGTTTATTAATTTTGGATATGGATTTCATTTTGGTGACAAGGTTGAAGGAAGCAATAACGGTTTTACGAATGCACGTGCAAGGTGGTTTCACATTTTTAAAATGGACTATAGTGTAGCCTCAGGTTATAGAGGTTGGGCTACGCAAATCGACTTTCAAATGGCAGGCCAATTGAAAGGTACGGACGGACAAAATGTTTTATCCTTTGGAGCTTTACCTGCGTTTGGTTTAGGAAAAAAATGGAGCTTATTTGTTCCCTTAAATGTCGTAAACTCCTGG
The DNA here is from genome assembly GCF_013166635.1 of Lentimicrobium sp. S6. Classification (NCBI taxonomy): domain Bacteria; kingdom Pseudomonadati; phylum Bacteroidota; class Bacteroidia; order Bacteroidales; family Lentimicrobiaceae; genus Lentimicrobium; species Lentimicrobium sp. S6. Next base: position 1,078 of record NZ_JABKBZ010000127.1, read on the forward strand.
GACAAAAAATTTGCTGCCTATAATGGTATGGGAGCTAATATTTCCCCCCTTTTTGTATTTAATCCTGGTAATTGGTGGGAAGGTGCTTATCTCCAATTCTGGGGAGGATATACTTATTTCTTTACCGGTGAACTTGCTGGGCGGGGAGGTGCAAACCTTGATATAACAATAGGTGGTAAAATTTTACCAAAGCTTACATGGACTATTTTAGCACAAAAGAATTTTGACTTGGACCTTATGTCGTACCGGCGTGATGAAAACTCAGGCACTAGAAATGACTGGAATATTTTTTTGAATTTTATTACATATTTTTAACTATATGCATTAATAAAATGAAAAGATTATCAATAGTATCTATAGTATCTATAGTAAATAGAAGTAAAACATTATTTCTGATTGCAGTAATTGGACTGCTAATTTCTTGTGATTCACCAAATCCACAAAAGACAGATATTCAAGAAAGTACAGGTATTGCAGAAATGGTCTTCAAAAATGGAAATATCTACACCGTTGAGGATTCTGAACCATGGGCGGAAGCAGTTGCTTTGCTCAATGGAGAATTTGTATATGTGGGTAAAAACGAGGGAGTAGACTCCTGGGTCGGTGATAGCACTACAGTTGTCGATCTCAATGGTAAGTTTGTTATGCCCGGGATATATGATATGCATTTGCATCCGGATCTCGCTTTAGTTCCCGAAAAAGTTGGCCAAAAGACTGTTCCACACCTTGCCACACCAGAAGAGATCAAAAAACTGATTCTGGAGGTAGCCCGGTCAACTGATAGAGATGCATGGATTGTTCTGCACGACTGGCAAATTGGTCCTTTTCTCGAAGCAGGCATCAAACCGGGTATGGAATGGATAGATAGTTTTATGCCAGATCGTCCTGTTTTCCTGGTAGATAATTCGAGGGTATACAATATGTTCAACGCCAAAGCTGCTGAGTTAGCTGGAATTGACCAAAATACGAGAGATCCAAGGCATGGTTATTTAGAACGGGATCCTGAAACAGGAAAACTTACTGGAATTGTAATTGATGGTGCTCAAGCTCCTTTTTGGGAAGTCATGCCTCCTATTCCTCAAACCGCTTATGAAGAAGCATACCTGGAGGCTGTACAGCGTTTAGCGGCCGTTGGAGTTGTTGGGGCCAAGTTTTCCCATATGAATATTCCTATGATAGAAGCAGTTCACTTTCTGGATGAAAATGATCAACTCACTCTTCGTGTTGAAACACACTTATCATGGAAGGATGACCTTGCAAAAGTTGATGACCGATGGGATTATATTGCGGGTAAAAGACTCATGTATCGGTCAGATCTTGTGAATCCCAATGGTGTAAAATTTCACTTCGATGGCGTTGTTCCTGCTCGATCAGGATTAATGCTGGAACCTTATCGGGATGAAGAAAGCTGGCGTGGAAGTACAAATCTGACAAATCCTGAAATTAAGGATGTTGTGGTATATTGCGATAAACTAGGAATTCGCGTTGATGCGCACTGTCAGGGTGACGGAGCGGCTCGATTATTTCTGGATGCTGTTGAACATGCACGAAATATTAATGGCCCAAATGGCCCTCGTCATCAGATGACCCATTCAACTTTTATTCATCCGGAAGACAGATCAAGATTCGCTCAATTAAATGTAATCCCTGAGTTTTCTCCTATTTATTGGTTTAATTCCCCTGCAGTAAACGGTATGAAAACATTGCTATCGGATAGTCAGGTAGAAGGTGCGTTTCCCATTTCCGAAGTACTTGCAGAAAATGGTCGTGGAGTGATTGGAACCGACTGGCCGGTAACCCCTTTAGAAGGCATTTGGGTTGGTTTTGAAACGCTGGTAACCAGAGAGAATCCCTGGGGAGAGGTAGAAGGCATATTAGGAACACCGATCTCTCTTGAACAGGCAATTCGAATGTTAACTATTAATGGGGCCTGGGCAATGGAAGTGGAAGATATTACCGGAAGTATAAAAGTAGGCAAATCGGCAGATTTCATTGTTCTTAACCAAAACCTTTTTGAAATAAACCCCAAAGAGATAAGTAAAACAATAGTGTTGACTACTGTGTTTCGAGGGAATCCTGTAAATATTGAAGAATCAACTCGAAAATACATTGAAGCTCAGATAGACAAACCATTTCCAACAAGCCTAAGGTATCCGTAATACTAGACTGTATTGTGCTTTTCAAATATTGATATTAATAAATCATTGGTTTTCGGTAATTAAAACATTGTATATATCTGAATTAAATGACTTTAAATTTGTATTTCACCTAAAAAATTATAAAATGAAACTATTAACTAATACACTTGTAGCAGTATTGATAATTTGTGGAGGTACTGCTTTTGCTCAGGATGATTTATCATCCTACAATAAAAAAGTAATGGATGGTTTTCCGCCAACTGCAGAAAGTCAGGTAACTTTTGGAAACTACCGGAATTATCCTTTTAGTGAGTGGGCTTTTCGCAATGCCGGCGCACCATTAAATGTGGTGATGATTCCCAGAGCTGGAGAAATATATACGCTTAAAGAAAACTATGACAGCCGGATTGGAAAAATAGAGCTTAAAGATGCAAACGGGGAAAACAAAACAGTTGATAAAATATTGGAAGAATGCCATACCGATGGGTTTTTGGTCCTGAAAGGCAATGAACTTATGTATGAGCGATATTTTAATGGCCTAACTAAAGACTATCAGCATATTTGGTTTTCAGCTACAAAGTCTCTCACCAGTACTGCTTTTGGGATTTTGGTAGATCAGGGGAAAGCTAACCTAAACGACTCCCCTGCCAAGTATATACCAGAACTAAAAGGAAGTGGTTTTGAACGCGTTACTATCCAGAATGTACTTGATCATAGTACCTCCATTGATTTTAAAGAAAACTATACTGATCCAAACTCTGATTTTCTAAAATATTATGGCCCGGCTATGAATATGGCCCAAATTCCAGGAGGTAGAGATGCAAAACCAGAATCTACTGAAATCTACGGTGTGTATGACTTTATATCAAAGTTCATACGCCCTGATACAAATGAAATTGCAGGAGAGGTTTTTGACTATAACTCAGCAAATTCCGATCTTCTAGGATGGTTAATTTCTCGAATTTCAGGAATGTCATACGACCAGTTTATTCAACAAAATATTTGGGCAAAATTAGGAACGGATCATGATGCTTATATTGCTGTTGACCGTGCTTACATGGGTATAGCAACCGGTGGTTTTAATAGTACATTAAGAGATGCTGCCCATTTTGGCAGCATGATACTTAATAGAGGTAATTTTAATGGCCAACAAATAGTTTCTGCCGCTTGGGTTGATGCTACAATTAACCTCACAGCCAAAGACAAGGCTAAAATGAATAATAATACAAGATACGCAGGTTCCCAATGGATAGCTTATAAAAACATGTGGTGGGTGCTCGATGAGCAAAAAGGAGAATATGCAGCAGTAGGAATTCATGGACAAGTGATTTATATCAATCGGAAAGCTGGTATTGTAATTGCTTTTTTCTCAAGTCAACCAGTTGCTTCAGCTGCCGGCAATAGCGTTTTCTGGTCTAAGATTTTGGCTTGTCAAAAAATCGCATCAGAAATCAAGTAATCACGCTTAATTCTATGCGCGATTCAATTTTGGAAATCTAATGAAGGCTCTGAAAGATTTGAACTTTATGTATGGATTTCTCCATTTCTTTCAATATACCACTATCATAAACATAATTGGAAAGATAGAAACTATAGTTAGAAGCAAAATCAGGGTTCATCTCAATAATTTCATTGAATTTTGTTGAAGCTTCCTCTATAAAGTTTAATTTCTCCAAAGCAAGCAACTCTATTAATGGTTTCCAGAAAATTCCCGGAGCATGGAATTCGTATGCTTCTTTAAGAGCCAAAGTGAAATCTAAGGCAGTATAAGCCCGAAGAAAATAAAGGTACTGAACATAATATGGTTTTATAGGGCAATTACGCAAACTTTTTTCAACGATTTTGATTCCGTCTTCCAGGTAACCACATATTGCTAGTGTCCATCCACTAGCTACAACTAAATAGGCATTATTAGGATTTAATGAAATAACACGTAAAGCAGCTGGTCTTATTTTATCATATTCTTTATTTAGCCTGTAAAAATCAAGCTTGGTCGACATGACGAATTGATTTGCTGGGTCAAGAGCCATGGCTTTTTCCATATGATACTTTGCTTTCTCCCAGGGATTTTCTACAATAGCCAAATTCAAAGCATATGAATTAGATAGTAGAAAAGCGTATCGAGCATGCAACTCACCATCAAGATGGTAATCGTCAATTGCCATTGCCAAATAATCAAAAGTTTCTTTTGTAAAATAAGTTTCGGGGAACATATCTGCATTCCGCGATAAAATAATGGCTTTGTATAATTCTGTTTTTCCTTTTTTTATATGACTCTTCTTTAATCTACCTTGCTCAATTTGAGTGATTATACCTAAACCACCCGCAATAGATTGAGCAATTTCATTTATGATTATATCCATACTGAATGTTAAGCCATATTCCATATAGGCTTCCTGATATTTTTTAGCCCAACTGCAAACGCCATTTTCCGCATTTATTAATTGAACGTTTATTTTGAGAATATTGTTTGTAATTTGCACTTTGCCCTCTATCAAATAATCAAGCCCGAAAGCACTCGACAATTCAGTCATTTTTCCACCTTGTTTAAAATAGGTGAGAATGGAATAATTTGCGATAACCCTCAAATCAGAAAAGGCGGTAAATTTTAAAATCAATTCATCAGTCAGGTACTCGGTCATTTCTTGCCTGTTTTGTTCAGGGAAATAACTTCTAAATGGCAAGACAGCCAATAGTGGGATTAATTTCATTTGTAGTCCGGGCTCATTTAATTCCTTAGCTTTATCCAGAAATCTGGGTACATATTGCCCTTTTTCAACTACGATCTTGATCTCGTCATCTTTTCCCTCCGTTAGGTAATAATCGTTCAAAGCCTTCCTCAATCTTACCATTTGATTCCGGACGACGGAACTTTTCCCTAACTCAAAATTAACATCCTCAAAAACAGAAACCCCAATAGTGTATTCCTTAATCCTGTTTGCCCTTCCCGTTAAGGTTTCTTCAACAAGGAAACCAAGCAGCAGGCGATTTCTCTTTGAATTCTGAAACGAAGCTGAGTTCAAAATTTTTTCGAGGTTTTGAGAAATTATCTTGCGATTATCTTTCAGCATAGACTGCGGTTTATGAAATATAAAATATTCTTCAAAAGTAGAGAAATACTTGCAAAAGTATCATAAAAGTTTTTCCCTTTTGAATTGCCATAACTAGAATGTCCGGAGCAGTTTAGTTTGATATTTTTTTCCTTGTATCTGAACTGAGGATTATAATAATAATTAATCTGTCCAATTGATTTAGCCTTGTTGCTAACGGTCAAGGCTATGAGCAGTGCGGGTTTTCGGAGCACTTATTTTGGGTCAAGTTGAAATTCTGGGGGAATTGATTTTTACGCAAAAATATTTGTCAATCGAAAAAGGAAAAATTTGACATCTCTGACACCTCTGAATTCAGACCTAAAATGCTTTAATTTTGCGTTAAAGG
>NZ_JABKBZ010000128.1:0-6597 GCF_013166635.1 Lentimicrobium sp. S6
TCCGTATCCTTTTGCATCAGGTAATACAGATACTCTTCCAGCTCATCCATGTCTATATGCAGCGGGTTTTTCATGTAATAAAGTGCCAGTTTAGCTATTTGGCGTAAATAATTTTCGTGTGTAGACTTTGATCGTCCATTAATAATAAGTTTACGTTTGAACTCTTCTCCCATAGCTCTAAAGCCATCAACTTTGTTGCAGGCTTCAGAATAAATAGTAATTTTACTCATGATTTAATTTTATTAAATTATTAAACATGAGATTTATACGTATTCAATACGAATTTAAATCGAAAGCTACCTCCCTTTGGGGAGGTTTAGTTCAACAAAAAATATAGTGCATTTGGCAGATAGTACTAAATATGAAGATGATAGCGATAAATAAACATAGTGCGAAATTGAAAGATTGGAGCGTTGAAATGCCAAACGCACCATATTAAAACCGTTATAAGCAATAATACAAAAATATTAATCAAAAATCAAAAATATGCTAATAGAAAAAGTAAATACTTCGGACATCGCAAATTTTGAAAGCACTTTATTAAAAGTGAATCAACTGGAAGGTATTAACAGCATTTTAATACTCTCTTGCGAAGACAACAATTACACTCCTGAAAATATGGATAAAATACTGACTTCAATAAAAAAACCTGTTTTCGGGGGAATTTTCCCACAATTAATTCACGGTAAAAAAACCATGACAGAAGGCTCTTTAATTATTGGCATGAACCACAAAGCAAAAACACTTGCGGTAAATGTGCCTGAAGCAGACACCGATAGAGAATCTGAATTACTGAAATTTGAGGATCAATTAAGCGACTCTAAAACCATGTTTGTTTTTACCGATGGATTTACATCAGGTATCAGCAGCTTTATTGATGATGTTTTTAGCGTTTTCGGATTGGAGCTAAATTACGTAGGCGGAGGTGCAGGTTCTCTTAAAAAACTCTCATCTTCTCCCTGTTTATTTTCAAATAAAGGGCTGTTACAAAACAAAGCAATGCTAATTGCCTCTGATATCAACAGCGGTATTGGCGTAAACCACGGATGGAACAGTATTTCTCAATCATTTCAGATAACCGAATCAGAAGGTAATGTTATTAAAACCATTGATTGGAAACCCGCTTTTGAAGTGTATAAAAAAATTACCGAAGAACATTCAGGTCAAAAATTTAAACAGGATAATTTTTTCGATATAGCAAAAGCATACCCTTTTGGAATTAATAAACTTAATAACGAAATGATTGTTAGAGATCCAATTGCAAAAACAGAAAATAATGAAATAGTTTGTGTAGGCGAAGTACCGGAAAACTCAATGGTAAATATCCTTAATGGCGACAATGAAAGTCTTATTAATGCTGCACGCCAATCTCACGAAGAGGCAATGAATACTTTCTCAGGCAGAGCGGATAAAAAATCCTTGTTTGTAATGGATTGTATTTCAAGAGTGTTATTTTTGGGGGATGAATTTCAAAAAGAATTAATGACTATGAGTAGTGATGATTCTCCGCTTTTTGGAGCGCTTAGTATAGGTGAAATAGCAAATACAGGAAAAAGCTTTTTAGAGTTTTATAATAAAACTATTATCTCATCCTATCTTGAAGACTAATTAGTGGCTATAAGAAAACGTCAATAACTTCGTTACGCTCGCATTTAAAACCAGTCATTTACAAAAGTAAACTCCTGATTTTAGAATGTAAATTATGTGGAAACTTTTATAGAAATTTAAAGTCACTTTTATGAAAATCAAAAAAAAACCAGATGTTTTGGAAAATTTAGATATACGTAATAAACAAATTAAAATACTTTACGAAATAGACATTTCCATTAGTGTAAAAAATAGCCCTGAGGAAATTTGCAAGAGTAGCCTGACTACAATACTTAAAAAATTGAATTGTTTTACAGGCGCTGTTTTTCTTTACAATGAATTAGAGAATAAAAATCTCAATTACGATAAAGAATACTCAATACCGGCAAAAATTGAAAGCAATAAAGCCATAAACTTTGCTTTAGAACATTTAAGCAAAAACTTTATCGATAAAAATTTATTGTTTAAAAAGCTGCCTCTCACTCTTGAGTTTAACAAAACAGCTTATTGCTATATTGTTTCAATATCAGATATTGGTTTTATGGTTTTTGCCAATCAATCCCAAAAAATTGACTATTTTATTCTCAAGAGCTTACAACAAATATTAATTGGTGTTAGTAATAATTTAAAGTTAATTGAGCAAAAACAAGAATTACAACAATCTGAAAAAACACTAAGCATAAGCAGGAATAAATATAAAGCTATCTTTAATGTTTTTACTGATGTTTATGCCGAAATAAGCATTACGGATGGAACAATCTTAGAGATGACACCATCTATTGAAGCTTTGTCGGGTTATTCGCGCAAAGAAATTATTGGTACAAATATGGCTGATTATTATGCTTATCCTGATGAGCGTGCCAATTTACTCACTGCTCTTAAGCAAAATAATGGAAAACTCAATGATTATGAGGTTTCTTTAGTTAAAAAAAATGGCGATGTAAGCGCAACTTCCTTTTCTATAAAAATAATATATAATGAAAAGGCTAAGCCCTGGAAGATTGTGGGGACAATGCGTGATATCACCAATCGTAAGCAGGCTGAATACGAATTAATAGAAGCCAAGAATGCTGCAGAAAACGCCAATAAAGCAAAAAGTGAGTTTCTGGCAAATATGAGCCACGAAATACGAACACCAATGAACGCTATTTTGGGATTTAGTGAATCTCTTTATCATAAAATGGAAAGCGAACAACAAAAAAAAATGGTGAAATCAATTCTTAACGGTGGTAATTTGCTCATGTCGCTGTTAAATGACATTTTGGATTTATCGAAAATTGAAGCAAGCAGGCTTGAAATATCCTTACAGTCTGTTAATACAATTAATATTATAAATGAAATAAAACTTTTATTTCATGAAAAATTAGAGAAAAAAGGGGTTGCCTTATCTGTCGAAATTGAAGATTCGTTTCCGAAAGCATTAATGCTGGATGAAATTAGAATAAAACAAATTATTTTCAACTTAGTGGGCAATGCTGCAAAATTCACCCTCAAAGGCTATGTAGCAATTAAACTATACTTTGAGCTTACAAATGAAAAAAGTGGAACTATGTCTATTGACGTTATTGATACAGGTATTGGTATTGCAAAAGAGCATGTCCACTTAATTTTTGATGTTTTCCACCAACAGTGGGGACAATCGAGCCGCAAATATGAGGGTGCCGGTTTGGGATTAGCCATATCAAAACGATTGGCAGAAAAGATGAACGGAACAATTACGGTGGAAAGTGAAGAAGGCAAAGGTTCTGTTTTCACGTTAAAAATTCATGATGTAAAGATTTGCAAAGACTTAGTTGAGAAAAGAGAGAGGTATGAAATACAAGAAAATATTATTTTTGAAGAAGCTAGCATTTTAATTGTTGATGATGTAATATCGAATATTAAAATTGTTGAGAGCTTGTTTTCTGATTCCGGTCTGCAATTTATTACTGCGAATAATGGAGAAATAGCTCTGGAAATTCTTACACATACAAGCCCGTCATTAATACTGTTGGATATTCGAATGCCCGGACTAAACGGCTACGAAGTAGCCGAACGAATAAGAGCAAACCCGGCGATTAAACATATTCCAATTGTTGCCTTAACCGCATCGGTTTCGAACAAAGACAATAAGGAATTTGCAGAAAATTTTAATGGATTTTTGTATAAACCTGTTAGCAAAGGCGGATTACAAGTTGAATTAATGAAATATTTGACTTATTCAAAAGTAGAAGGTAAAAAGGAAAAAGAAGATAAAGCAAAAAACACAACTGTTTTATTGTTTGATAACATTCCCGAAAACACAAAAATTAATATCCCCGAATTAGCAAATATACTTGAGGTAGATTTCCTGCCCAAATGGGAAGAAATAAAAGATGGAAATGTATTGTTTGAAATTGAAGACTTTGCAAATGAACTAAAACAAATATCAGGGAAATATAGCGTTGAGTTTTTAACAAATTATTCAGCAATACTTTTAGAGAATATTGAAATGATAAATACAGAAGCATTAGAAAAACAGTTAGCTAATTTTCCTGATATTGTAAAAAGACTAAAAGAATTCACCGTATAAAGAAATTATTATGAAAGATGAAGCGCATATATTAGTGGTTGACGACAATAAGGAAAATCTGAAATTGGTAGGTAGCATCCTTAAAGAAAATGGATATAAAATTGCCGTAGCTCTTGACGGAGAAAGTGCATTAAAAACCTTGAAGAATAATATATTCGAATTAATTCTACTTGATGTAATGATGCCCGGAATTGATGGTTTTGAAGTATGCCGACGAATTAAATCCGATGAAAAACTAAAAGAAATACCCGTAATTTTTCTAACTGCTAAAAATCAAAAAGACGACTTAATTATTGGATTCGATGCCGGAGGCATTGATTATGTTACAAAACCTTTTAATAAGGAAGAATTACTGGCAAGGGTAAGTACACATATAGAATTAAAACAATCCCGTGATAAGTTAATAAAACTCAACGCTACCAAAGATAGATTGTTTTCGATTATTGGGCATGATTTAAGAGGACCAATCGGTACTATGATGCAAATATCAGAAATGATGTCGGACGAAGATGGATTAGACAAAGAAACTCTTTTTATGTTCATAGATTCTCAAAAAAAGCTTTCAAAGAGTACGTTTCAACTTCTCGAAAACTTGTTAAATTGGGCAAAATCTCAACGTAACGAGATAACTTTTGTGCCGGAAAAGATTATGCTAAAAGAAACTGTTTTGTTTGTAACTGATTTATTCAAGGAAATAACGCAAAACAAACAAATTAGCATTGCTGTTAATATTCCACAAGACACAATTGTTTTTGCCGATAAAAATATGTTAATGACTGTTTTACGTAATTTAATTTCAAATGCTATAAAATTTTCTCCAAATGGAAAGCAAATCCGGATATTTGCTACCAAAAATAAAATGGAACATACAATAACAATTAATGACGAGGGGGAAGGAATTACACCGGAAAATTTATCGAAACTCTTTAAAAATACAGAACATATAACCACTTACGGAACTAATGGTGAAAAAGGAAGTGGTTTAGGTCTAATTTTATGCAAAGAATTTGTAGAAAAACACGATGGGAAAATTTGGGCAGAAAGTGAAGTGGGCAAAGGAACTGATTTAAAATTCACTTTACCTTTGTGTAATGTTTGACAAAAATAACGCTTATAACATTGTATATAGTTTATGGCGGGTGAAGTACTAAATATGTGCATTTTAGCATTAAATAAACTTCGGTGCAAGTTGAAATTTTGTGTTTCAAAAACCGCCACAAAACCATATACTACACGTTAGCGGCAAGCGGTAACAGAGAGACGAGATGTCGTCGCGAAATTTGAAAAGTAAAAGAAAAAAAATAATTTGAAGAAGTTAATTGACAATGAAAAAAATAACAATCATATTAAGCGTTCTTTTTTTGGTTTTGATTGGTTGTGGACAAACAACTAAAAAACAGACTGAAACGTTAGACATACAAGATACAATTATAGTAAAAAAGAAAAATGTTTCCCATCAATCGTGGCAGACTGATTTTTATTCAAAATCATATTCTTATTATTGGCTTGTAAGCAAGGACACTTTGGGTGTTATTCTCCGTATTAACGAATATAAAAGCGACACTACATTTTCTTTGCGTGTTTATCATAAAGAGCCTATGCCATTTACAGTTATTATTGAAAAAATAGAAGAATGTATTCCCTTAATCGAAGAAGATTTCAATTTATCAAAACTCACTTCCATAAATTTTGAAGCTCCTATTTTCTATTTAGATTTGGCAAAAAAATTATCGAGCGAATACGAGCAAGAATTTGGGAGAAAAAATGTGAATTATGAAACATTTAATAAATTTTTATTTAAGTCAAGTTTACACTCGCAACTTCGTGATTTTCTTAATCCTCTAAACAAAAAAGTAAGGTATTATGGATTTGAAAAATTCTTTTTAGTAAAAAAAGAACACTATAGTTCGTATTTACCAAATACTGATTTTACTGAATATCCCGAATTTACTTTTAATGCCCACTCAGGAATATCTGTTAGTTTACAAGACAAATAATAATATTGAAACTAATAATGAAACAAGAAGAAAAATTAATAGTGATAAAAACGCCAGCCGCTAACAATTAAGCATCGTTTTCAGCCCTAAGCCGTGGAGCTAAGCATTTACTTATGGCCAAGAGGGGCTGAATATGTGCTGTGTGTTGAACGTAAACCGGCAACGAAGCCGTAAAGCCTACCTTATATATTGTGGAATCAATTTGGGCAATGATATCTCCACAGCTCTTGTGTAGTTATTTTTTTTCAATTTTTTTCTAGCAAATCTTAGAAGTATTCAAGAGCTTTTCTGTTTTTTGATTTTAGCAGGGTCGTTATTCTGATTATTTCTGATTTTTTGATTGATTGATGCATAATTCTTCCATTAAGATGACTCATATTCTTTTATTGTGTTGATATACTTATACTTACTTTTAAAGGTTTAGTGTTTTCCGGAGGAGCTCTTTGATGATTGTTTCTAAAC
>NZ_JABKBZ010000129.1:0-6208 GCF_013166635.1 Lentimicrobium sp. S6
GAAATTTTTATTGTTGGTTTTGACTATGTTATACGCACGGATTACAAATCCGCGCTAGCGGGAAATTTAATAAATTGATTGTCTATCTTGTTGTTATACGCACGGAAAACATTTCCGCGCTAGCGGGTTCAACCATAGCCATTTTATGATTTTTCCTAGTAAATATATCTACCCAACCTACTGTTGTCATTGTTATAAAATAAGCTTTATCTGATTCGTGTATTTTATACTTATCTGACATCTAACAAAGATAGAAAATTTAAGAAATTGACTGTCTACCTTGTTGTTATACGCACGGAAAACATTTCCGCGCTAGCGGGGTCTAAAACAGCAACTTCGTTGACATCATTACTACCACTGTAGAGATAATTTTGACTTTCATTACCCCCTCGGCAGGCAAATTCCCATTCTGCCTCTGTTGGTAACCTTCCGCCTAACCATTCTCCATAAGCCTGAGCTCCAGCATGAGTAATTGCTGGTATAGGTCTGTTTTCATATCCTGGATGAGCTTGATAAGGAAAAGTGTTTTCCACATAATATCTAATTATGATATTGTCAAAATAATACCTTTCTCCATTTACCCTTCCATCCAAAGGGCAGTTAATATCATTTAGAAAGCATGCGAACTGGCCAATGGTGACTTCGGTTTTCATGATCTCGAAACCATCTAAAGTAACGCTATGCTCTGGTCCTTCATCGTCTTCGCCATTGTTTGAGCCCATGATAAATGTACCTCCTTCTACTCTAGCAAAGCTAATCTCGTTAACATATACCCAAATCCTGTCTTCTGCTTGATTGCCTTCCTCATCTGTTGCAATAATGGTAAAATGATGACGACCACTATCCACTTGGGCAGTATACCAATCATAGGACAAATTGGAGCTTTGAGTGCTGTGTAATAATACACCATCCTCCATTAGTTTTAATTCCTTTACCCCAGCCTTATCTTCTGCTGTTATCTGGAATACAATGGTATCTCCTTTCATGGCTTGTGTTTCATTATACACATTAGAAAGGATTTTAATGGTTGGTGCTGTTTTGTCTTTTTGGCAAGATATTCCTATAATCATTATGATGATTAGTAGGCTTGCCCATTTTTGTATTGATTTCATATTGGTAAAATTATTTGCAATTGCAATGTTCATTTTTAAATGTAAAAACAGTATCGCTATTAATTAAACTTGTTTTGTTTAACTTTGTGTTGATTCGCTTAATATAAACCTCATCCAATGAATTATTTGATAAGTACATATAACGATTATCTGGAATACTTTCAATCTTTAGTAGAATCGAATCTATAACGTTAATATAATCAAATATATTGTTGTAATTGTAGCCGATATACTTACCCAGAATATCTGTTTTGCCAATTGATATACCATTAGACTTCCACTTATACGGAACATATTGATTAGTTTTTGAATTTTTTACTGTATTTTTATTAATATTACAGCCATATTGTACAACACTATATCCATTAATCTGAGATATTTTAATTGTGTTATTAGTTACAAAGTGTGAAAGTTGAATATCTTTTATTGTCAGAAAAAATAATTCCCCGTTTTTTGTAACTTCTAAGTCAATGCATAAATACGGATCAACACATTCATGAAAAGCAGTGACTGTTATTCCTTTTACAGAAAACACAGAATAAATTATTATTCTTTTACCAAAAATAAATAGTAGAGCAAAAGCAATTAAAAAGGTTAAATACTTTAATTTCTTCATAATAGATTATTTAATACTACCAACCTTCAGGTGGGTTACTGGGTGAATAAAATGTTTTTGTTGAAGATATGTTAAGATTCCTGAAAGATCTCCATAATCCGGATAAATAATTGCCAGTTACATTTAAATACATGTCATTACGATTATATTCAAACCCACCAACATTAGGGTATACCTGATCCACAACAGTAACATGCATATCAGATAGATTACTTACTTTTATTATTCTACCATGAGCCATTAAACCATCTGTCGGTCCAGTATGAGTTTCACCTGGCATCAAGGTAATCCATTGCTCACCATTTTCCATAGCTTCTTCTAATCTTACTTGTATTGGGTCACTAGAACCCGCTAGCGCGGATTTGCAATCCGTGCGCCATATAACACTGATTACCAAACCATTAAACATAGTTCTTCAATTCAGGATTTTCTAAAATAACATTCAATACAAAAGACAACTCAGCATAATTCCGTGCAGTGCTAAACAAATATTCCTCTGGTCTTTCAACTAGCATTTCTTGAACTGGATTCTGATGAATATAGTTTAACTTCTCATAAAAGAACTCTGTTGTGTATATAACTTTAGCATGATTACCGCTTTGCCAAAGTTTGTATTCTTGCTCTCGCTTTAAATGCTCACAAAAATTGTGCAACAAAGGTAACATCCATTCTCGTCTACTTTCTGGCTCATCTTCAATTTGTTTCACAATCTTTTTCGAAGTATATTTCTTAAAATCTCGTAATATATCCGATAATCTCAAGCCTTCTGCCGCTCTGCAAAGGAGATGTAAATGACTATGCATTAATACCCAACCGTATATCTCCAACCCCTTGTTTTCTTGACAATATTTTAAAGAATCTACAATGGCAAGTTTGTGATTCTTTCGAGTGAAAATATCAACCCAGCCTACTGTTGACATTGTTATGAAGTAGGCCTTATCTGCTTCGTGTGTTTTGTATTTATCTGACATGAATCAAAGATAGAATTTTTATTGTTGGTTTTAGCTATGTTATACGCACGGATTGCAAATCCGCGCTAGCGGGAAATTGACAAGAGAATATAACTTTTGAAACTCAATCATTGAAGACTTGAGTACTTATCATCCCTGTTAAAACTATTATGGCTAAACTTTCAAAATCACATACTTACACAAAAATTAAAAAACTACTACTTACTTAATAGACTTATCTTTTATTTAGGTGCCAATTTAGAATACTCGTTTCAGTAATTATTAAACTAAAAGTATCATCAGAGTTTTCCTTTGTTGCCAAACAATATTTTCCATCAATTGTAGTTGTCAAATCATTAAAATACATAACAGTTTGACAACTAGAGATCACTTCACCACTATTGAGATCTAAGATTCTAAAATAATTACTTCCATGAAGATATACAAGGTTTTCGTTATCGAAACTATAAATAAAATCGGCACTTGGATTTGAACATGATGAAATACTAATCTTTTCACTCTCGTTATTCTCTAAATCCAATAAATAAAAATTTGAAACCATGCCAACAAAGAAATTTTCAGATTTTTGATTGGGTACCATCAATGGCGAACCTACGATTTCATGAGGCAATATTGATATTTCCTTTGTAAAACCATCATATATACCAAAATTATCTTTACTTGAAAACCTATTTAAATACAACTTGGTTTTATTGTAATTAGGATATACCTCAACAAAAAATGGAGGTTCATTAAACTCAAACTCTGGATGAGGATAAATTGTATCATTTATTGTATTATCAATAATTCTCACTTTAAAACCACTGTAATAATCATTCTTCAATATTATTAATCCAGACCCCAGTTTTGTAAATGCCATATCCATTGGATAAATTGATGGATTATTTGGGTGCTCCTCCTCTAAGGGTTCTATTTTAAATGCATGTTCTATTGAGTTACTTTGTAGATCTAGAGTATACACATCGGGTCTATCAATTTCAATTGGAGAAGCTTCAATATTGGGATAAGAACCCACTAAATAAACCAGGGAATTGTAGTCGTTATATGTTAACTTTATCGGAGCTAAATAAGAAGATAAATCGTAAATATGTAGCACCGAATCTAGTTCTAAAGAATATTTAATTAATACACTTGGATTATATATGGCTATCAATACTTCTTTATCTTCGTTTATCAATAGAAAATCTGTAATTTCCCCATTTGTTTTTAGCTTTTGAGTATAAAAAGGTACTACTAACTCTTCACTAAATTCTTGATTATCATTGTCGCTAACTGTTATTTTAAATGGGACTTCCCAACCTAAATACCCCCCTGCATAATCAAACATTATACCATGATTATCATCTGTATACACATAGTTTAAATCAGGTTCGTAATTACTAGGGGCCTCCAATTTATTCACATTAATTGGGCGATTAAACAATATATAAACAGAATCACTCATATTGAGTTCGTCATTCCCAGGGATTCCAACATATTTAACAACTCTTAGCTTTGCATACTGCTTAATAACTAATTTCTTAACAATGTTTCCGGAAACAAATTTGATGGTATCAATTCTGCTTTCAGAACTCATATTCTCGGAATAGTTAAAAACTAGCTCCATATTACCAAAACCACTTGTGATTTCAGAACTAAGCCATGATGATGAGTTTAATACACTCCACTCAGTACTAGACTGAATTTCAACCACTAAAGAACTATCATTGGAGCTAGCGATTAAAAGGCTATCGGATATATTTAGAAAATGATTACCAGCAAGCAATTCAAAATTTTGATTAGTGGTTGTTTGAGCTTCTACAAATATACTTTTTGATTGCCCAACATAACCCTCTTTTGTAACAGACAAAGTATAGGTATTTGTAGCCAAGTTATTAAAAGAATAATGACCTAAAGAATCAGATATTGCCTGATAAGAATCAAGCTTCAATAAGACTCCTTCTATTTTCTGTCCATATACATTTTGAATGTAGCCCTCAATGTGGCCATTTAATTCTATTTCTTTTTCCTTTTTGCAGGAAAATGAAATTAGTAACAAAAATAAAAAAAAGATGACATTCTGTTTCATATCTATTTTTTTTAAACCACTTAGTCAATTTTAATTAACCCATATTAAAACTAAATAAAAGACAATCAAAGTAAAATAAATTAATAAATTCACTTTTAAAGGGTTAACAGTGTTAAAAACACTTGAAATAATGATAAAAACATTCAACTCTAATAGCAAAAATATTGCTCCGTATACCAGTTCAAACCTTGTTGAAACGGTAGGATAGTATTGTTCCATAATCATCAACAAACAAACTCCAAGTAATATTTGAATCCCTATCAATTTATACGCTTGACTTCTCTTTTCTTTCCTCATAAACTAATCATTTATTCTCTCCCGCTAGCGCGGATTTGCAATCCGTGCGCCATATAACGCTGTTTACCATATCATTAAACATAGTTCTTCAATTCAGGAGTTTCCAATATAATATCTAAAACGCTCGACAATTCAGCATAATTCCTAGCTGAGCTAAACAAATAATCCTCTGGTTTTTCAACAATCATATCTTGAACTGGGTTTTGGTGAATATAATTCAATTTCTCATAAAAGAACTCTGTTGTGTATATAACTTTAGCATGATTACCGCTTTGCCAAAGTTTGTATTCTTGCTCTCGTTTTAAGTGCTCGCAATATTTTTGCAATAATGGCAATAGCCATTCTCGTCTGCTTTCTGGCTCCTCTTCAATTTGTTTCACAACCTTTTTCGATGTGTATTTCTTAAAATCTCGTAATATATCAGATAATCTATTACCTTCTGCTGCTCTACAAATTCTACCAATTGTTTAATGAAAAATGCTTTATGCAATTTCATTTTTACAATGGTAAATGCCGATAATTTAAAATTGCAATCATATATTTCAAACCAAAATAATATTATCTCCTAAATTCATCGGCATCAAATGTAAATGACTATGCATTAATACCCAACCGTATATCTCCAACCCCTTGTTTTCTTGACAATATTTTAAAGAATCTACAATGGCAAGTTTGTGATTTTTCCGAGTGAAAATATCAACCCAGCCTACCGTTGTCATTGTTATGAAGTAGGCCTTATCTGATTCGTGTGTTTTGTATTTATCTGACATGAATCAAAGATAGAAATTTTTATTGTTGGTTTTGACTATGTTATACGCACGGATTACAAATCCGCGCTAGCGGGAGTTTCTAAAATCACATCTAATACAAAAGGCAATTCAGCATCATTTCTAGCTGAGCTAAACAAATAATCCTCAGGTTTTTCCACAATCATATCTAGCCAAACTAGTCTAAGACAAAATCATGTTAAAAAATAGGCTTTATCTGCTACGTGAATTTTGTATTTGCCGGACATATGTATCACCACTACCAAGCCCATCTTGCCTAACGATTCATGAGCCACTAATTTTGGTGCATGAAAAAGAATCAAAAGTATAGCAAGTCAAATATGTTTCCTGTTATTAAAAGTTGGCGGGAGGGCAGT
>NZ_JABKBZ010000012.1:0-88406 GCF_013166635.1 Lentimicrobium sp. S6
TGAGTGGCACAACTTGCTCCGGTACGAGTGGCACAACTTGCTCCGGTATGAGTGGCACAACTTGCTCCGGTTTGAGTGGCACAGTTACATCGGTATAGGTGGCACAACATGAGTCAGCCTATCCACTACACAGGAAAGCTATTAATTACTATTGATGAAGGAAAACAAGACAGAGGGGCGCATTTTATAAATCTTAATACTACTGATTTAGAAAATGGAATCTATCTGTACACCATTAAAATAGATGGACAAGTGGCAGGTTCTAAAAAAATGGTGGTTTTGAAATAGTATATCATTAAATACCTAAATAGAAATCAAAGCCTTATTAGTATGACTAGTAAGGCTTTTGTATGTCCTCTTAGCAAAAAATGATAATCTAGAGTTTTGTTTTCAATAAAAAAAGCACCACCTAAAAAGGCAGCGCTTGAACTATATATTCAAATTTTATATGCTCTAAACCATTCCGGTAAAACCCATAAATGCTAAAGCTAAAATTCCAGCCATCACCAATGCTATAGGTACACCTTTCATTCCTTTTGGAGCTTCCATTAGGTCCATATGCTCTCTTAAACCAGCAAATAATACCATGGCTAATCCAAAACCAACAGCTGATGCTATAGCGTAAACTACACCTTCCATTAAGTTGAACTCTTTTTGAATGGCTAAGATAGCAACACCCAAAACAGCACAGTTAGTAGTAATAAGAGGAAGGAAAACACCAAGAGCAGCGTAAAGGGGAGGACTTACTTTTTTCAAGATAATCTCTACCATTTGCACTAAAGATGCAATCACTAAAATAAATGTAATGGTTTGTAAGAAACCAATGCTTAAAGGAATCAATACGTAATATTGGATGAGCCAGGTAACAATAGTTGCAATTGTCATTACAAACATTACTGCACCACTCATTCCAACTGAAGTAGATATCTTTCCGGAAACCCCAACAAAAGGACAAATTCCCAGAAACTGCGCCAATACAATATTATTGACAAATATGGCGGATATGATGATAATTATATATTCCATAGTTCTAAGATTTAGGCTTTTTTGTTAATTCTGTTGATAATAGCAATCAGGTAACCCAATGCAATAAAAGCTCCAGGGGCCAATACGAATACTAACATTCCGTCGGCTTCCATAAACTTAATATTGAAAATGGCTCCACTTCCTAATATTTCTCTAACTCCTCCAAGTACAGTTAATGCAAATGAGAATCCAAGTCCCATGCCTAAACCATCGATTAATGAAGAAGAAAAGTTTTGTTTTGAAGCAAATGCTTCTGCACGTCCTAATACCAAGCAGTTTACAACAATTAAAGGAATGAATAAACCTAACTGGTCGAAAAGAGCTGGCATATAAGCTTGCATCGATAACTCAACTATAGTTACAAAAGAAGCAATAATTACAATAAAAGCGGGGATTCTAACTTTATCAGGTATGCCATTTTTAATAATGCTGACTACCATATTAGATCCAAGAAGTACAAAAGTAGTAGCCAATCCCATACCCAAGCCATTAAAGGCAGAGGTGGTGACCCCAAGAGTAGGACAGAGGCCTAATAAAAGAACGAATACCGGGTTTTCTTTGATAAAACCTTTGGTGAAATTTTTCATTTGACTCATTATTTCTTTCCTCCTTTATTTAGTTCGAAAGTTTTGTAAGCTCTTTCCGTGGCATCGCTAAATGCCCTAGAACTGATTGTCGCAGCTGTAATGGCATCAATTTCTCCACCATCTTTAGTGACTTTTAAATTGAAGGTAGCTGGATTTTTATTCTCAAACTGATCTTTAAATTTAGGGTCTGCCATTTTAGTTCCCAAACCTGGAGTTTCTTTATGTTCCAATACAGAGATATTAGAAATAACTCCATCGGGTTTAAAACCTACCATGAGTTTGATTAAACCACTAAATCCCATCATAGTATACGTGTTCACTGCAGTTCCTACATATGCACCTTTATTATAGGCATTATAGAATGTTAATGAATCTTTAGGTTTGTTTCCATCGAAAGACATGACTTTATAAGCTGGTTTTACCTCATCAAATTCTGGTAATACTACTTTTATAGCGTTTTCTATTTTTGCTTTCTTGGCCAATTCGATAGGTTCTTTGGTGACATTATATACTGCCCCAAGAGCTAGTCCGGCTATAGCTGCTACTAAAAACAGCACATAAACCATATTGATGAATGTTGATTGTTTTTTAGCCATGTTTCACCTCCTTACCAAATCTAGTGGGTTTAAAAGAATTATTAAGTAATGGAACTACAGCATTCATAATAAGTATGGCGAAAGACATTCCTTCTGGATAGGCTCCCCAAACACGAATAATGACTGTTAAAACTCCAATTCCGACACCATAAACCAATTGACCTTTTTTGGTCATGGGAGAGGAGACCATATCGGTAGCCATAAATATGGCACCTAGCATCATACCTCCAGTTAGTAGATGGAAAATAGGATTTACATAATGTGTGGGATCAATCAACCAGAAAATACCACTGAATACCACAACTGAAATCAATACGCTTCCAGGGATTTCCCAAGTGATGATTTTTCTCCATAACATATAAATACCACCAAGGATTAAGGCCAGAGCAGATACTTCGCCCATACTACCACCCATGTGGCCCATAAACTGGCCCATAAACTGTGGCATCTCTGGAGAAGTCATTAGTTCTTGTACTGTTTGTCCTGCTTTTAAACCTTCTTTCATCACTCCAAGAGCAGTAGGACCTGTAACAGCATCAGCTAATCCATCAATAATAGGACTTGCTTTTGGCCAACTGGTCATTTGAACAGGGAAGGAGATGAGTAAGAATACACGTCCAACTAATGCTGGATTGAAAGGATTCTTTCCTAAACCCCCAAAGCTCATTTTACCCATTCCTATCGCTACTAAAGCACCAATGATAATAATCCACCAAGGCAGATTACTAGGTACATTGAAAGCCAAGAGGATTCCGGTAATGGCTGCTGAACCATCCATAATGGTATTGCTGCCTTTTAATAAATATTTTTGGATAGCCCATTCGAAGAAAATGGAAGCTGCTACCGCAATAAAAATAACACGCATGGCATCGAGGCCAAAGAAGTATATGGAAACCAGCATGGCCGGAATCATGGCATATACTACTCCCCACATGATTTTCTTGGTCGACATATCGCCATGAACGTGAGGGGATGCAGATACTGTTAATAAACTCATCTTTTCTTATCGTTTTATTTCTTGTTTCTATTCCTGATGATTCCACCTACTTTATTCTTTCCAAACCTGATGAAGTCGAGAAGAGGAATGTTAGCAGGACAAGTATACGAGCAAGAACCACATTCAATACAGTCCATCACTCTTTCGTTTTCTACCTTATCAAACATTTGAAGCTTGCTGGTTTTAGAAAGGTAAACTGGTTCTAGTCCCATTGGGCAAACCTGAACACATTTAGCACAGCGGATACAATTGCTTGTTTCGCCACGTTTGCTTTCATTCTCAGGCATGATTAAAATACCAGAAGTTCCTTTTACTACAGGTACATCAGTATTTAATAATGCTTTTCCCATCATAGGACCACCATTGATGATTTTGCCAGTATCTTCAGGTAAACCTTCGGCAGCTTCAATGAGTTCCTTAACTGGAGTACCAATTCTAACCATAAAGTTAGATGGCTTCTTCACTGATTTGCCAGTTACAGTCACCACACGTTCTATTAATGGTTTGTTCTTTTGGATCGCTTCATAAACAGCCAATGCAGTACCCACATTGTTGACTACACAACCTACTTCTAGAGGAAGTTTCCCAGATGGAACCTCTTTACCAGTAATGGCTTGTATCAACTGCTTTTCACCACCTTGGGGATATTGAACTTTTAGAGGATGGATTTCGATACCTTTGAAATTCTTGGCTAATCTTTTAAGCTCCTCTATAGCATCTGGTTTGTTGTTTTCTACACCAATTAAGGCTTTGTCAACATTTAGACCCTTCATGAGGATGCTAATACCAATCATCATTTCCTCACCACGCTCTAACATTAAGCGATGATCGGAAGTCAAATAAGGCTCACATTCCACTCCATTAATAACTAGAAATTCTACTTTCTTTCCTTCAGGAACCATTAACTTAACAAAAGAAGGGAAGGTAGCGCCACCAAGCCCTACTACCCCCATCTCGTTAATCTTGTCAACAATTTCTTTGTTTGAAAGCTTAATATCTTTTACGATATCTTTACTTTGATCGATGTTCTCTAGCCATTCATCACCCTCCACATTAATAATGATTGAAGGTTTACGGTATCCACTAGAATCATAGACATCATCAATTTTAAATACTTTCCCCGATACAGGTGAGTGAATATTGGCAGAGATAAAACCACTAGCTTTAGCCAATAATTGCCCTACTTTAATTTCGTCACCTTTTTTTACTACTGGCGTTGCAGGAGCTCCTAAGTGTTGACCTATTGGAACTGTTACTTGCTTTGGTAGCGGAAGATATTCAATGGCTGCTTGAGCCGATAATTTGTTTTCAGGTGGATGTACACCACCAAGTTTAAAAGTCTTCATTTAATACCCCTTTTATTTATTTAGAGAATTAAGCTTTTTCTGTATTTTCTTTAGCATCAGAGTCCTTTTTAGCAATAGGCTCTTCAACTTTCTTCACCTCTTTTTCCACTTTTGCAGCAGGAACAGCTTTTTCAGCAACGGCTACTTTTGCAGGAGCTTCTTTTTTAGCAGCAGGCTTTTCACCTTCTGGCTTTAGCTTTCTAAGAGGGAAATTGATTTCGTGAATGGCGTTTGTTGGACAAACGGGTTCGCATTTTCTACATAGCTTACACTTTTCAAAATCGATATAAGCTCTGTTGTTCTTCATTTCGATGGCATCGAAAGGACAAACTTTGAAACATTTAGAACATCCGATACAAGCTACATCGCAGTTTTTCTTAGCTGGAGCACCTTTTTCTTCATTTACACAGGCTACAAAGATTCTACGTTCTTTTTTACCTAGGTTTCTTAGTTCAATAATATCCTTGGGACAAGCAACAATACAAGCATTACAAGCCACGCAATTTGCTGTTACTTCAGGTAACATGGTTTCAGGATTGATGTGGATGGCATCGAAATCACAAGATACTTCACAGTCACCTAATCCTAGGCAACCATAAGAACATCCTCCTTCTCCAGAAAATACAGTAGCGGCAGCTGCACAATTGGCAATACCATCGTATTTAACTTTAGCAGGTGAATTGACCACAGAACCACTACATCTTACAACAGCTATTTGAGGTTCGGCCATTGCGGCTTCCATGCCCATTACCTTACCAACATCAACCATTACATCGCTTCCTCCTACAGGGCAATTAAAGCCTTCTAGAGTAGCTTTTTTAACAATAGCTTCAGCAAAAGCTCTACAACCAGCATAACCACAGCCACCACAATTGGCACTGGGTAATACTTCTTCTACATCATCGATACGTGGATCTTCAAAAACTTTGAATTTTTGTGCCACAAAATATAGAATTACAGCAGCAACAATGGCTAAAACCCCTAGAGAACTTACGGCATAAATAATAACTTCGTTCACGGTATTTATGTTTTGTTTTTAATTTTGTTATACTCAACTAAAACAGGTTGATGGACAAAAATAGAAACATTAGTCGTATAGTCCTTGCTTTTACAGTTGTTGTATGTTTGGACTTAAGGGTCTGTAAATCAGTATATAACGATTTGTTTGATTATTTTGACACAAAAAATGCATTTGTAAATAGCACTATGTCAGTAGGATACAAAATTGTTTAGAAGACTTCTAAATTTCATTCTAAATAAGAGTTTGTATCTTAGTATAATTATGTAAAAAACAGATATATAAGAGGTTGGCTTATTGTTTTTTAAATAACAATAGCTTATCCTATCAAGGTGGCAATAGCCTCAAGAATTTCCTTGTTTTCAAAAGGTTTTTCAAATGTTAGGGTTGCTCCAAGTAATCTTGCCGATCTCAGGTTATCCATGGCATTTGTTCTTCCTCCTCCTGAAACAGCAATGATCTTTATGTCTTTAAATTCCTTTTTTAAATCGAGGATGGTTTCTATGCCTTCTTTGTCAGGCATGATAATATCTGTAATAACAAGCTGGGGTTGGTGTTCGCTGTAGAGTTCTTTAGCGTATCTGCCATCTGTTGCTTCAATTACTTCGTAATTATTACGTTTTAGTAAAACGGCAAACATTTCTCTAAAATGGGTATCATCATCAATTAATAAAATCTTCTTCATGGCTGTGTTTTTTTGGTAAATACAATTAAATTATCGGTAAATATAATGAAAAAATAGTTCCTTTTCCAAATTCTGATTCCACTGTTATTTTGCCATTATGTTGCTTCACTATTCCAGTAACAACAGATAAACCAAGGCCTGTTCCCTTTCCAACTTCTTTAGTAGTAAAGAAGGGTTCGAATACTCTTTGAATGGTTTCTTTATCCATTCCAATACCATCATCAGATATTTTAAGACAAATCATTTTTTTATGGTCAAACTCTGCTAAAGTCATGTTAGGAAAGGCTTCAATTTTGACACTACCATTATGATCATCAATTGCATGAAATGCATTGGTTATAATATTTATGATAACTTGTGTAATTTGGTTTTTATCTGCAAGTAATTCTATATTGAATTCTTCGTTTGGATAGATGAGATCAATATTTTTAGGTTTAGATCCCTTAATAATATCTATGCTATCTGTCAACAGTTGGTCGAAGGATATCTTATCCATAATAATATCTTTTCCTCGACTAAAGGTGAGTAGTTTTTGAACAGTTTGTTGGGATAGAGTAACTGCTTTCATGGTATTGGTTAAATAGGTATGCACATGATGGTCAGTTTCAATATCTTCCAAGGACATATCCACATATCCCTTGATAGTAGCCAAGTAGTTATTAAAATCATGAGCAATTCCTCCAGCCATGGTTCCTACAGTTTCCATTTTTTGGGTTTGAATTAATTGGCTTTCCATTACTCGTTTTTCTTTCTTGTCTTTTTCAATTTGAGTGATATCCTTAATGTAGAAAGCTAAAGAAACAATATTTTGATTCATATCAATGATAGGACTAATCTTGATATTGAATATATTCTTATCATCAACCACATGTAACTCTTTATAAGTTTTAGAGCTGAGAACTAATTCTGAGAATTTCTCTAATACAACTCTATTGGTTTTCTTGAAGAAGCTGAAAATGGATTTGTTTAAAATATTTGCTTGATCGGGGAGGAAACCGTTTAAATCATTAGAGTTTGCTGTGATGATTTCTCCATGAATATCCACTAATATGGTAGAATCGAAACTAGCGTCGAGAAGCGCTTTTATTTTCTGCTCACTCTCCAAAAGTACATTGTACTGTTGCTTAATCTGCTTTTGAGAACGTTGGTTTAAGAAATAAAGCCAAACAAAGAAAACTAGTATGATAATGAGGACAATAATAATGAAAAATAAACGGTTTCTTTTGGTTTGGTTTTCTAATGTGAAAACCTTTTGTTCATTAGCTAGTTTTTCTAAATCTTTTTCTCGTTCTTGATTTTCTAATTTTAGTGACATATAGTCAATACGACTACTAACATGTTCATTATAAATGGTATCGTTCAGTTCTTTAAAAGCTTTATAATAGTATAATGCTTGTTTAAAATCTTCTAGTCGTTCATAGTTTTTAGAGGCAGCCTCATAGCCTATTTGGATAATGTTTGTTGCATTGATTTGAATAGCTATTTCAAGTCCTTTATTGTAGTATTCTACAGATAATGAGTCGTTTAGTAGTGTTTCATGAGCTTTAGCGTAATCAATAAAGAGGTTAGCCAAGTCGAGTTTGCTCCCGAATTTTTCAAAAACACTTTTGGCATCTTCAAAATATGAAAATGCTAAGGGATATTTGCCCATAGCCACATAAACATTGGCAATCATACTCTTCGATTGAGCAATTCCTAGTGTGCGGTTGTTATTCATTTCATACCTCATACTTTTATTCAAAAGAATCAGTGCGGAATCGTAGTTCCCTTCTGTATAGAGTATGTCTCCTAAATTATGTTGAATTATCGAGACTGTTTCGTCCTGACCGTATTCTTCAGCTAACCGAAGGGCGCGTTGGTAATAAGTTTTGGCCTTATTTAAGTCCTTGGTTTCCTGATAAACCAAAGCTATATTGGAAAGATCTATTGATAGTTCTTTTTCTAAGCCCAGTGCTTGCGTTAATTCTTGACCTTGAAGAAATAGGCTTAGGGCTTCATCATACACTCCCCAATCTAAATAAATGAGTGCTTTATTACTTATAGCATAAGAGATACTCAGTGTGTCGTTTAATTGACGAGCAATATATTCGCATTTATCATAATTAAATATAGATTGTTTGTAATTACCTATGTCGGAATGAATAATACCGAGGCTATTATAAGAGTTTACTAATTTGTATGTTAATTGGTTCTCTTGTTCTATAATGATAGCTGTATCTATATAGGCAATTGCATATTCTTGGTTGCCTAAATCTTTATAATTGCTAGATAATAATTGATAAAAATCAGATAAATCGCTAGGCTCTATTTGTTCAATATATTTGTCCAATGCAAATTTTAAGGTATCATTAGATTCTTTGGTTTTATGAATTCTAGATAGACCTTCACCTATACCGTATATCGAGTTCGCTGCTTTTTTTGGTTTGTTTATTTTATTATATATTTCGTAAGACTTTTGATAAAAGGTTAGTCCGCTTAAAACTTTATTATTGTCATAGGAATACTGGCCTTTAAACATATAGGCATTAGCCAATCCGTATTTATAATCAAGTCTTTTTGAAAGTTCGATGGCTTCTGTGATCAACTCTTCACTGTAATTGGGTTCATTATGTCTTAGTTTGAATGATAGTTCTACAGCAGCATCAACCCATTTTTTATTCTGACTTAAACCAAGAATATTTTGGAGACTGTCAATTTCGCGATTAGCATTCTGACTCAATACTATTCCAGAAATTAATATTAAAAGGAGACAAAGGTTTTTTCTCATGTTTTGTGTTCAATTCAGCAGCTAAAACTACAAAAAAAACCGATATGTGAATTATTATTTGCTTTGCTACTCAGAGAATATTTCTTGCAACATCTGAATCCCTCTCGATTTCATAGTATAGGATTTTTCATGCTGGTTAGAGTCAGAACTTGTATCTACATGCCCATCTTTACCATGCGTAGGTCTTTTATAGGAGTTTCTAATGATACCAGTGTAAAATAATTTCCTTTTCTCTTGAATTAGGCTATAGATGCTTCCGTTCATAATAATAGATTGTTTTGTGGTCAATAAGATAAAATTCTGAAGCAAAAGTATCTTGTAATAGGCTGTTTGTCAATTATTTTAAGCTTAAGTTGTGTTGTAAAGTACAAGTTAAGTCCTGTTAGGTAAACTTAAGCTGAATGAAATAAATTAAGAAAAAACTTAAAATTGTTATGAAAATCTTGATTATTCATGAGGAATTGTCTTACATTTATACGAATTTTGCAAAAAGGCTGTTTTTTAAAATGCTACCTTATGGATTTAAGATCTGAAAAAGAACATTTTTAAGCTTTAGCAAAACTTAAGAAAACCAAAATTACTTAATCAATTATTGTTTAATGAAGAATCAGTTTAGTTTTTTAAATCTTCCGGCTATAACAGCTCTTGAGCATGCGGTGCATTTATTGCCTGGATTGGATAGGGTTGATTTATTGTGGAATGATCCTAGAACAGCTGAGTTAACATTATTATCGGTTGATAAAGAAGACTCCTCTTCCATAAAGAATATAAGTTTATCCTCAAACAGTATATCTAAGCTCAATCAGTTTCGCTATCAAAAATCCTCAGTGGCTTGGTATAGCCAAGATGAGCTGCCTTTTAGCGAAAATGAAAGTGAATTAATGGAGGAGGACCTATTTAGTGAAGTGTTGAAGAGTATGCTTTGTTTGAGTTTTTCCAGTGATATAGATGCTTTTAGTGATGTTTATATCTTTTATTTCCGTAAAGATGCAAGTGAGTTTGGTCCTATTAAGTCTGGTAATATCTTAAATACTCAACAAAAAATGATAATTGGAAGACTGTTATTTAATAGCCTAAAAACTATTTTAACTCAATTAAATTCCAATAGAGAAGCCATGATGGAATATAATAAAAGTATTTCAGAAATGGTTCAGTACCAACAGCAACAATTGAAAATACATAAACAAGAATCCGATGATTTTAAATCTCAATTGGATGTCATTCTTTTTAAATTGGTAGATTCTGTTAAAAGCCCTGGTGATATTATTGTTTTAGAGGATAAAGCTAAGGAATTACTAAGGCCATTCTTATATGATTATGATAAAGTTAAGCTGGCTTTAAGAAAAGCTTTAGTTTTTGTAAAAACACTTCAGTTTGGCTTAAATCATAATCAAATTATTCTATCTGCAGTTCATTTTAAAGAATTTGAAAAAATAGAGGAAGCTGCAAAAGATCAAATTGAGCAAGGAAAAGGATCCTATGTAACCCATACTAAGACCTATCAGTTTTTGGAGGATTTAGAATTTGCTGCAGAACAATTGACATTGAAAGGAGTAAAGTTGACGAGTGCAAGGGTAGGACAAACTTTAGAGAATTCAATTACAGCGGCAGCTATTTCTGATAAGATTAAAAACCATAGGCGTAAGATTATAATGTTATTGGAGCAGTACCCTGAGAAATGGAATTTGATAAGAAATAGGTTTAGGCCTATTATTAATATTCAAGAAAGAGCTAATGAATCAAAGGTAGCTTAAAAATTATCTTCTTCTTCGACCAAAAGCAGATGAGCCTTTTGTGTCTGCAAAGCCAAATCGATATCTCAGCCCAGCTTTCAAATACATGAAATTATCTTTCCCACCATCAGTGGTGAGATCCAATTCGTCCGACATTCCATAATGGTAATCTAGTTCAACTAATATATCTATTTGGTTAAATATCTCATAGGAGACACCAAGCCCAATATTAAATTCTAAAGTTGAAACTTTAGTGGCGTAGTTGAGGCTGTCGATAGGGGTTCCGTATCCTTCTTCTTCTATACTATAAAGAATAGGCTTTGTGCTTGCTAAGCCAACTCCTACAATTCCATATACAGAGAATATTGGGATATAATCTGTATCGCCAAATATGCTAGAGAAATTGATTAAGAATTGACCACCATAATTTGTAAGGCTAGCATCATATCTTATTCCTCTTTCATTATTAGTGGCTTTGAATCCTCCAGAAGTGAAATAGGCTCTTGCTGAAAGGTATTTGTTAAAGCTTTTTCCAGCAGTTATACCAAATGCAAATTTACTTTCCTCTTTTATTTTTAAGATGGGATCATAATTGAATACTCCAAGGGTGCCATAAAAACTTGTAACACCTGTGTTTACATCTATAAACCAGCTGTTTTCGTTTCTTGAGTTATCTTGGCGAAATTTCATTTGTGCATTGGAACTGATGTATATTCCAAGTAAAAACAGAGCCAGTAAGCTATATTTAATTTTCATCAATTGTATAAATTATATAAAAAATCCCCTTGGGGCAAAAGTAAAAGATTTCTTGATATATCGTTTCTATTAATGTGTAATAATAAAAGATTGGCTGATATTCAACACAGACTTCTGAAGAGCTATTGGGATAACTAGAGGAAATTTGAGGAAGATAGTGAGCTAAGTATAGAAATCCACTTGTGGAAAAGCCAATAATATGTCATTTTTCAACTAAAAACAATTTGATATCGCCTGGTATATCTTCTTGAATTTCAGATTGAACCTAATGTGTTTTTTGCTTTATATGGAAGCTATTTATTAATTGACCTCAGGTTTTTAGGAATATATTTGAGCAAATATATATTACTGTACTTTTGAATTCATTAAAAAATATCACTTATGCAAAGAGATACAGTTGGGGTATATCCCTACAGAATTAAATCTTATGAATCTGATTTTAATGGCAAAATGTCATTAAATGCAAGTTTTTTATTTCTCCAAGAAAGTGCTTGGCAAAATGCCTTAGAAAATGGTTTTGGATACGAATATCTAGAAAAAGAAAATGCCATATGGGTATTGACAAGGGTTTTGATTCAAATTGATAAATGGCCCTCTTGGAAAGATGAAGTAATAGTAAAGACTTGGCCTCGAATTGCTGAAGGTTTATTTGCTTTGCGTGATTATCAGATCTTATTGGGGGAGCGTGTTGTGGCTAAGATTGCTAGTTCATGGTTGGTTTTAGATAAAGATACTAAGCGTCCTCGTAGAATAAGTGATTTTGACTTTGGAAGGCAGGATTTTCTAAAAGCTCAGGCCATTGATAAACCACTTAGGAAACTTGGTTTATCTATGCTAATGACAAAAGTAGACCATAGAAAAGTATATTCCAGCGATCTAGATATTAATAAACATGTTAATAATGCCACCTATGTTAAATGGATAATGGATGCCTATTTTAGTGCGGAATCAGAATATTTAAAAGAGTTCGAAATTAATTTTATAGGAGAGTTGGTTTTAAATGATGAATTCGGAATTTTTGAGGGCCAAATAGAAGGGGAGTATTTTTATCAAATTAAAAGTATAAAGGATAAAGAAATCTGCAGGGCTCGTATTCGTATAAAATAAATATGAAGCTCTAAAAAAGTTAGTTTTAAATCTGCAGGTTTTTCTCTAATGTTTTAACTTAGCTCTAACATTGAGTTTACCTACTTTTTTCTAAATCCACCTAATCTTGCTTTATCAAAAAAGCAAAGATGAAAAGGACTTCAAATTATTCTATATTTCAATCCCAACTTCAAAAAGGGCTTGAAGATTTTACCGCAAAAAAATTCCAATTTGCAGGCTCTTCAGAAATTATAAAACTCGATATGCACTGTCACGACTATAACAGTGATAAGCCAGATGAGATATTGGGGCGGATTTTAAATGTTTCTGAAACTTGGTTAGAGTCGGAAACCCTCCTCCAATCATTAAAAAAGCATGGCTGCAATGCTTTTACCATCACCAATCATAATAATGCGCGTTCTTGTTGGGAGATGCAGGATAAAGGATTTGATGTTTTATCTGCTGCAGAATTTTCATGTCATGTCCCCGATTTTAATGTTGGTATTCATGTTTTAGCCTATGGTTTTAACCCCCGTGAAGAACAGGTATTACTCAAATTAAGGCGAAATATTTATCATTTTCAAGAATATGCACTGCAGCAAAATATTCCCACGGTTTGGGCGCATCCATTATATTTTTATGCTCCAAAAGGCTTGCCTTCCATAGATTTTTTTAATAAAATGCTATTGGTTTTTGAACGATTTGAGGTGTTGAACGGGCAAAGAGATACCTGGCAAAATATGTTAAGTCTAGAATGGTTGAAAACTTTTGATGAGGAAAAAATGATTCACTATGCCAAGAAATATGATGTTCAACCCCATGATTATTGTTTTAAACCTTTAGAGAAAAGCTATACAGGTGGCTCTGATAGCCATATGGGTATTTTTGCAGGATTAACAGGTACTCAGTTATATATTCCTAACTTGGCTGTTAGGAAGCTTGATGAGTCCATGTCTTCATTGGCATTAGAAGCCATTATAAATGGAGATATGATCCCTTTTGGGGCTAATAATAGCAGTGAAAAGATGGCCATAGCTTTTCTTGATTATGTTTGTCAAATAGCCATTCATCATAAAGATCCTGGTTTGTTTAGGATTCTTTTACATAAAGGAACAATGGCAGATAAATCCATAGCGCTTTTGGTGACGAATGCTTTTGGTGAGATTCGTAGACATAAAGTAACCATGAATTTTATAGAGTTGTTTCACAAGAGTTTTTTAGGGAAAGTGCCGAGCAAAACTAAAAAGTGGTTTATTCCATCAGTTTATAAGCCTGTCTTTGATGATGCTAAAAAGATAGCGGATACTTTTAATCATAGGCCGACTGATATGGTGAAGGATTATGATGAAGCCATTAGTTCGATTAGTAATCAATTAAATCTTGTTTTGGCGCAGCGATTTGGGCTTAAGATGCAAGAAATGTTGAAGGATGGGCAATTGCAAAAACTGAAATTGAGTACCATCATCGAGAAGCTTGAGCTGCCTTCTGAACTCAGGGTATATTTGGATGAAAATATAAAATCTAAAAATAAGAGGATTCATAAACCAGACATAGGGAAGTTTTTAGATGGTTTGAATTTTCCATTTTTGGCCTCCTCATTAATACTTTCGGCTCATTTTACTTCCGCTAAAGTATTGTATAGTAATAGACCTCTGTTGAATAGTATTTCTGAAATCACTGGAAAATATAAACATCCAAAGCGTATGTTATGGATGACCGATACCTTTAACGATCAGAACGGGGTATCCATGGTTTTGAAATCGGTTTTGCAGGTCATTAAAGAAAGAAATTTGCCTATTGATATTTTAATAGCGAGTTATAAAATAAAACCAGAGGAGCATTTGAAAGTGATTAAACCTATTTCGGAATTTGATATTCCCAATTATAGTTCACAATCCATAAGGATACCTAATTTCTTAGAAATACATCGTTTGTTTCAAGATGGAGACTATGACCGCTTAATGTGCTCAACAGAAGGGCCAATGGGTTTGGCTGCTTTATATTTGAAACATGCTTTTTCAGTGAAATCATTTTTTTATTTGCATACTGACTGGATGATGTTTGCCAAAAAGGTTCTTAAATTCGATCGGCCAGCCTCGAGTCGATTGAGAAGAATACTTCGGACTTATTATAGCAATTTCGATGGTTTGTTTGTGTTGAACAAGGATCAGAAGAAGTGGTTGAGTAATAAACAAATGAACCTAAAAAGTAAACACCTGCATCTTACCGCTCATTGGGTTGATGAAGCTTTTAAGCCTCAAAAGGTGAAAAAAGAGGAGGTCTTTGGAATTGCAAGTGATGTGCCCGTGTTGTTGTATGCAGGACGTGTAAGTAGAGAGAAAGGAGTAGACGAGCTTGTCGAGATATTTACGCAGGCTAAAAAGGATATTCCGAAATTAAGACTTCTCGTAATCGGAACTGGGCCTTTTGAAGAAGAAATGAAAGAAAAACTACCCGATGAATTATTTTTTGGATGGGTGGAGCGCCATGAATTACCTAGATATTATTCCGCTGCAGATCTTCTTGTTTTGCCAAGTAAGTTCGATACTTTTAGCATGGTAGTTCTTGAGTCTATTTCTTGTGGATTACCTGTTGTAGCATATGATTCAAAAGGCCCTAAGGATATTTTATCTGGAACAGAGGCAGGGTTTCTTGTCAAAAGAAAATTAGAAATGAGTGGGCAGATTGCAAGCTATTTTCAAGATGAAAGCTTAAGAAGTAAAATGATAAAAGCGGCGGTTTTGCGTTCTCAAGACTATTCTTCAAAATTAATTATGGACGACTTGCTTAAAGTGGTAGAGCTCTAAAAATGAAAGAAAATCAAGTTAAGAGGGATTTTATTTGGTGGAAACATGGAGTTATTTATCATATATATCCACGTAGCTTTTATGATACCAATAATGATGGTATTGGGGATTTGCAAGGAGTGATAGAAAAAATCCCTTACCTTAAAGAGCTTGGCGTCGATGCTATTTGGCTTTCTCCTGTTTATCCATCACCATTTAAAGATTCAGGCTATGATATTTCAGATTATACTTCTATTGATAGTAGCTATGGTGATTTGGCTGACTTTAGACTTCTGTTGAATAAAGCTCATGCATCAGGTATAAAAATTATTATGGATTTGGTGATGAACCATACTTCTGATCAACATCCATGGTTTTTGGAATCTTCATCTTCTATTGATAATCCTAAAAGAGATTGGTATATCTGGGGGAAGCCAAAGGATGGTCAGGTTCCGAATAATTGGAAGTCGGTATTTGGTAAAAGTGCTTGGCAGTATGAAGAGCAAACTCAGTCTTATTATTTGCATAGTTTTTTTAAGGAGCAACCAGATTTGAATTGGAGGAAAAAGGCAATGAGGGAGCAGTATTTTAAAGAGATTGAATTTTGGCTGAATTTGGGTGTAGATGGTTTTAGGCTCGATGTGATCAATATGATAGGTAAGGATAGAAAGCTTAGAGATAATCCATCTTTATTACGTTTTCTCTTAACTGATTCTCATTGGTTTAATAGAAATAGGCCTAGATCCTATAAAATTGTAAGGAAATTGCGAAAATTAGTCGATTCTTATCCTGATAAGGTTTTGATTGGGGAGGTTTTTAATCCACCACCTGGGGATGCTAAACTAGTAGCTTCTTATCTTGGAAATGGTAAAGATAGCTTACATATGGCTTTTGATTTTTCCTTGTTCTTTAAGCGCTGGGATGCTAAAAAATTCTATAAGAGCATTGCGAAATTGCAGAAGGAAATACCTGTAAAAGCTTGGCCCTGTTTTGTGCTTTCTAATCATGATTTGAGTAGGGGGATGAATAGATTTGGTAAACATAAATATGAAAAAGCCAAAATTGCTGCATTGCTTCTGTTGACCATAAGAGGAACTCCCTTTATTTATTATGGCGAAGAAATTGGAATGTCTAATATCAAATTAAAAAGGAATACCATAGTAGATCCTTTGGGGTTAAAATATTGGCCTTTTTATAAAGGCCGAGATCGGTCTCGTTCACCTATGCAGTGGAATGCCTCTAAAAATGCGGGATTTAGTTATCATGAACCTTGGTTGCCCATAAATGATAATCATGCCTTTATTAATGTTGAAGATCAGAAAAATGAGCCTGATTCAATATTGAATTTATATAAAAGTTTGATCAGCTTGAGAAAGCAGTATAAGAGTCTTCAAAAGGGAAAGTGGCAAACCATTTTAAAAGGTGATGACCAGCTATTGGCTTATTATCGTTCTTATAAAAAGGAGAAGCTTTTAATTGTTCTAAACTTTTCGGCTAAAACTAAAAATATGGAACTTCCCAAAGGTAAATTTGAATTGATTTTCAGTATAGCGCCTCGATATTCAGATTTAAACAATGAAAACCGATTTTTTGAAATCATTCCATACTCAGGGCTAATTTTTAAGAAAGAAATGAATCGATAATGGCATAATGAATTTGGTAATTTTGTTATCATTTTCCAAATTAGCTCTAAATAGGGCCGTTTTATATAAAAGGGTAGAATTTCATGATAAATTATCTCTAATTTTATTTATCTTTGCCCTCGAAATGAGTGGAAAGATTTGATTTGCTTGCAACCACATTAAAAAAATGCTAAAACAATAATGTCTTTACATTTCCTTGCAAGCGTCTTTCCCGTAAATATTTAAAAAATTATAAAATATAAATAAAATGGGATATTTATTCACATCCGAATCTGTTTCCGAAGGTCATCCAGACAAAGTTTCTGATCAGATTTCTGACGCATTATTAGATGCTTTTATCGCTTATGACGCTGATTCTAAAGTTGCCATCGAGACTCTTGTTACTACTGGTCAAGTAGTTTTAGCAGGAGAAGTTAAATCTAATACCTATGTTGATGTTCAGCAGGTGGCACGTGAAGTCATTAATAAAATAGGATATACCAAGAGCGAATATATGTTCGATGGTAATTCTTGCGGTGTTTTATCGGCTATTCATGAACAATCGGATGATATTAACCGTGGAGTAGATAAGGTAAATAAAGAAGACCAAGGTGCTGGTGACCAAGGAATGATGTTTGGTTATGCTTGTAAAGATACTGATTCTTACATGCCTTTAGCATTAGAGATTTCGCATATTCTTCTTTATGAAATGGCTGCTATTCGTCGTGAAGGTAAAGAAATGACTTACTTACGTCCTGATAGCAAGAGTCAGGTAACTGTAGAGTATGGTGATGATAACCAACCTGTCAGAATTGATACTATCGTTGTTTCAACTCAGCATGATGAATTTGATGATGATGAGCCTATGGTTCAAAAAATTAAAGAGGATGTTATTAATATTTTAGTGCCTCGTGTAAAAGCTTTATTGCCTGAAAAAATACAATCATTATTCAATGAAGAAATCATATATCATGTAAATCCTACAGGAAAGTTCGTGATAGGTGGTCCCCATGGTGATACTGGTTTGACAGGCCGTAAGATTATTGTTGACACCTATGGTGGTAAAGGTGCTCATGGTGGTGGAGCTTTCTCTGGTAAGGATCCTAGTAAAGTAGACAGGTCTGCGGCTTATGCTTCTCGTCATATTGCAAAAAACATGGTGGCAGCAGGAATAGCTAATGAAGTATTAGTACAGTTGAGTTATGCTATTGGAGTCGCGCAACCGGTTGGTGTTTATGTAAATACTTATGGAAGTTCTCAGGTAGAATTGTCTGATGGTGAAATTGCAAAAATGATTCAAGAAGTATTTGACCTTCGTCCAGCTTTTATTGAAGATAGGTTAAAACTTAGAAACCCAATTTATGCTGAAACAGCATCTTATGGTCATATGGGAAGAACTCCAAAAACTGTGAAGAAAAAATTCCATAGTCCTTATCAAGGTGATAAAGAAGTAGAAGTAGAATTGTTTACCTGGGAGAAATTAGACTATGTTGATGTATTAAAAACAGCATTTGGTTTATAATCTATGCAAAATTTAGATATTGAAAGCCTGGCGGATGTCAGGCTTTCTTTTTAGGTTTGGATCAATTTATCATATTGGCTGACTATGCTTATTATACCAATTAAATATCAAACTTACTCAATTGTTCTAGGGTATAACTTATTTTAGGTCATATATACAGATTTCATTAGATCGCTTTTGTTAAACTTGATATTTTTTTTAAAAAAGTGGTGCCCATTTAAATAGGCACCACTGAAATTGAAATTAAAACCAATCTTTTTAAAGCTCAAGTTTATACTTTATACCTCCAAGCATCCAAAGCCCAGGCTGAGCCACACCAAACTCTACAACTTTAACATCGTTTATATTGTTGGCTTCTGCAAAAAACTCCATGGATTTGTATTTATAGCTCAATTTAGCATTGATAGACCAATAATCTTCATAAGGATGGTCTTCGTACGTAGACTCCTCAAAATTATAAGTTTGATAAGAGCCTAATCTATCTTTATAGGAAGATGCAATCTGAAGATTTAGATTCTTAATCAATTTAAACTGAAAGACCAGATTAAACTGATGGCGAAGATTATTCAAGGCATATTTGCTCTGAAGGTCTATATCTTCTTTTTTCATATCCAAATAGGTGTAGTCTAAGTTCATCTGCTTCCAAAACTTCACATTCCACAATACATCGGGTTGTATTCTTGTGGCCAATTCTATACCATTGGTGGTAAGGTCTGTGATGTTTTCTGTTCTCCAAATGGTGTCATGCCATACCCAATCAATGATATCGTTTCCATAACGGCGGAATACTGCTGCTTGAATCTGATATCCTTCTTTTTGGTATTCAGTACCCATTTCTAAAGTGAATGATTTCTCTGGATTTAATTCTGTATTACCCATATTAGCAGGTCCAGAATAGAATAAATCAGTGAATGTAGGAAGTCTCATGGCATGATTAGCGGAGGCTATTAATTTGAGTTCTGGATTCAATTGATAGCTAATGTCTAAACCAGGATAAACGGAGATATCTTGGTCTTTAGTGGAATACCAGTGGGCCAGTAATCCAAGTGAGACCTGCCACTTTTTACCCAGTTCCTTAGATTGTTCCACATATAAACCTGCATGGTCGCGCTCAAAAGAATATTTAAACTCTTGGTCTTTTGCCCAGCTGATATTTTCTGGCTCGTCCAGCTTTTCTCCCATACTCGAACTCAACAAATGCTCTCTTTTGATATTTAATCCCACCGAAGTTTTTCCCAATTTAGAATAGAATATCATTTTTACCCTTCCTCCGTAAACATCTGTTTGGTGGAAGTTCTGATAGAGCTCTGGCTTCTCTCTGGTGAGTTGCCAATTGTCTCTATGCTGACGATAATAGGGGAGCACAGAAAGCCTCAACTTGTTGCCAAAATGAAACCCAAGTGCTGCATTTCTGCTCTGGTTGCTTTCGTACTGCAAAGGATATTTGGGAGAGTAAAAAGAATTAGCTCCAAAGTCCTTCTGCATAAATCCCAGTTGGGCATCCATCAATAGGGCTTTCAATTGTAGACTTGACTGTAAAAAAGCATTATAGCTTTTAAAGTCGGTATTTTCCATATAACCATCACTGGCTTTCTGGTCGTAGGAAACTCGTGTTTTCCAGTTTTTCACTTGGAAGTTTCCCGTAGCTCCATAATGATATAAACCATTTTGTCCACCCATCAACCTGGCCGATAGATGGTTTCCTTCTTCAGCTTTGGTAATAATGTTGATGGCACCACTAAAGGCATTGGGTCCGAAAACTCGAGCACCAGGGCCTTTCAGCACTTCTACTTTTTGAATATCGGAAATATCAACCGGGATATTCAAATTAAAATGACCAGTTTGGGGGTCAGAAACGGGAATTCCGTTGATTAACACTAAAACTTGATCGAATGAGCCACCTCTGATGCTCACATCTGCTTGTACTCCTTGGCCTCCTCTTTGGCGGATGTCTACCGACTGTACAAAAGAGAGAAGCTCTGCCAAATCGCTGACGGGCGCCGACTCAATCTCTTGTTTAGTGATGGTAGTAATCATCCTTCCATGTTGCGAGAAAACCAGAGGTTCTGCTTGTGCGGTCACTTCTAATTCTTCCAACTCCACATCTTCACCTGGAATAGCCAAGGTGGCGCTTTGTGCTACAACAGCACTAGCAGCCAGTGTCAAAATGCTGAAAGTAAGCTCCAATCTTCCGATTTTCACTACGCTTTTCAAACTATTAAACACTGCATAGGCTTTTCGACTCCATTGACGGAAATGAATAGAACGAGGACCACTAAAACTTCTAGATTTCATAATGAAATATTTTAATGATTATTAAGCCGGCAAAAGTAGTCTAATTTCAAAAAATGAGAAGTTTTTTGAGAAAAATAATGAGTTTTTTTAAAATTGTATCTTAACCTAATTTCTCAGCATGTTCCCATATGCCATGAAGATTACAGCCAGCTTCTACTTTTACAATATCTCCTGATTGTAGTTTTAGGTAATGCTCACCATATCCTCTTATAGGGCCATTTTCTAAAACTAGATTAGAGACCAATTTGTCATTTTTATATATAGTCAGGTAATCTATCCAATGGTTTTCTTCGGTAGGATGTATGATACCACCTTGCCCAATGGTGATGATAACTTTTGTAAATCCTTTTGAGTCTTGTTCTCCAAAAGTAATTTGAGGAGTGTGTTTAAGTTCATGTGGAGTAGGGTTTTTAGGATCGGCAAAACTCATTTTCATGCGATTGATAATAAGCTTCTCTTGCTTTTGTTCTTGAGCTTGGGCTGAAGAAGAATTTAAAAGAGCTCCTCCGACTAATATGCCAGCACTTGCTGCACTTATTTTCTTAAATAAATCTCTACGTTTCATTCTTTATAGGTTTTTTGTGAGTAGCAAAGATAAAACATAAAAACAGGCTATAAAAAAAACCGTCCTTAACAGAATGTTAAAGACGGTTTTTGAATAGTTGATGCTCAACTATAGGTATTTTTTCTTTAAAAGCTTACCGAATTGTTGAGCAGCCGTAAAATAGGCATCACCAACTCTAAGCCCTGTATCTGGAGCTGCAGCTCCAGGAGCTTTAGTAATTTTCACTACAGCAAGGGCCTCATCAGTAGCATCTGTTTTTACAAAAGTGATTTCTAGGTCGATGGCAGATTTTTTGTTCTGAAATCCCATAAAGAAACCAGGCTCTGTAAAAGTAGTTTTTACTATCATGGTGTATTCATAATCAGAATCGTCTTGTGCTACAAAAAGGTCACCAGCATACTTTTCCATTCCTTCCATAAACATGGGCTCATAATGGTCTTCTCTATCTGCAAAATAAGAATCTTTCCATGCTTCTCCAGCACCTTCTTCTTTTTCCTCAGCATCAGCCATTTTCTTCTCAATATATTTATCTTGAGTAGTTTTGCCAAATTTCATATCCTCTGGATATTCGAAAGTAACATTCAGTTCTGCTAAGTCTTTCATAAAACCCATATCACCACTAACGATTTTAATTTTTTGTGCTTGAGTGAACCCGATCATCATAAATGATGCGATGAATACTAGAATAATTTTTTTCATAAGATTTTGATTGTGTTAATATTAATACGCAAATGTATAAAATGATTTGAGAGATTAATAATTTAGATTATAATTTATTTGAATATTTTTTCTTTGTTTAAAAACTCACGATAAGCATTGGCATTATTAATATGTTGTTTGCTGTTTTTTGCAAAGTTATGATAGCCAGAATAGTCAGGCTTGGCACAGAAAAAGAAGTAGCTATGCTCTTCAGCATTTAGTACTGCATTTATCGATGAAATACTAGGGATGCATATGGGGCCAGGTGGAAGGCCTGTATACTTATAGGTATTATAAGGTGAGTCAATTTCTTTATATACATTTAGAACTCTTTTAATATTGAAATCCCCTAATGCATATATAAGAGTAGGGTCTGCTTGTAGCCTCCAACCACTTTCAATTCTGTTTATATAAACCCCAGCAACCCTTGCTTTCTCGTCGTTCTTTTGGGTCTCTTTTTCCACAATACTTGCTAAAATACTTACTTCTATAGGGTTTAGGTTTTTGTCATTAGCTTTAGTCACTCTTTCTTCTGTCCAAAATTGCTTATACTCAAAGCTCATTCTGTTTAAAAACTCATCAGTGGTGGTATTCCAATAAACAAAATAGGTGTTGGGCAAAAACATGCTTTTTACGGTTTCAGTACTAAAGCCAACAGAATTACAATAAACAGAATCGTTTAATTTTTCAAGAAGTAAATCTTCGTCGATATTAATTTGCTCGGCAATTCTTTTTGATAAATCCTCTTTTAATCTTATGTTGTTGAAAATGAGTTTTATGGGTTCTTGATTACCGCTTCGTAATAGGTTAATCAGTTCATTATTATTCATTCCATTTTTTATGGAATAGCGACCAGGTTTAATATTGTCAGCGTATTTCTTGTAATCAGCTAATAGCTCAAAATTATTGCGGTGGATGATGTTCCCGTTGGCATATAGTTGATTCTTAATGCTTTCAAAATCATCCTCATTATTAATATAGATGTATTGTTCTTTTTCTTCTTCGGTCCAAATATTAGGTGCCATCACTATTTGATAAGCCATATATGCAGCAATACCACCGATTATAATGATTCCAATAAGTAAAATGAATAAGACCATGCGGAATGGATTTTTCTTTTTCCTAGAATTACGGCGATAAGAACTATGATAATTAGACATAAATTTAGTTTTTCCTGATTAATTGCAATAAAATCTCGTCGTGATATTTACCTTCAATAAATACCCAATCCTGTTTTACTCCAATTTCGGAAAAATGTTTCTTTTTAAACAGATTTAGACTCTCGGTATTTGAACTTAAGATATTGCAATACAATTGATGCAGTTTCAATTGTTTAAATGCGTAGCCAATAATCAGTTCCAAAGCTTCACTGGCCCAACCTTTTTGTCTATATTTCTCATCAATTAAAATCCCCAAACCAGCCCGCTCATTATGGGCATCAAAATCAAATATATCCACACAGCCTAATACTTCATCATTTTCTTTATTAGTGATCATGAAACGAAATTGTTTGTCAGCATAGATATCGTGATTTCCTTGTAGAATAAATTGCTCTATATCGAATCGAGAAAAGGGGAGGATAGTATTGCTTAAATACCAAAATTCAGATTGGTTTTCCCAATCAAACAAAATTTCTAAGTCGCTAAGCTCTGGAGCTCGTAAAGCTATTTTATGGTTTTCTATCATATTAAAAAGGGATATTTATATGGCCTTTGTATACAAATACTGCAGGACCTGTAAGATAGATAGAATGAAAAAAATTACCATCCTCTGTTTCAAATTTTACATTTAATTGGCCACCCAATACTTTGATATTGAAATTTTTATAAATCAAATTTTGGCGAATTGAAGAAGCGATAGCTGCAGCTGTTACGCCAGTTCCGCAAGCTAAGGTCTCATTCTCAACACCTCTTTCATAGGTTCTTACATAAAGCTGATTCTTTTTTTGCTCTACGAAATTTACATTAATACCTTCTTCTTGATAAGCATCGGAATAGCGAATAGCTTTCCCTTCTTCAACCACATCTAGTTTTTCCACTTCTTCGCGAAAATCGAGATAATGAGGAGAGCCAGTATTGATTTCGAAGTTGTTGTTTAAAGATTTAGTCTCATGAACATCACTCATTTTTAGTTCGACGAGTTTTTCAGTGGGATGCTCTTTTAAAATTCTTCCTTCGTGATTTCCGTCAATGGCTATAAAGCGATATACCTCCTTTGTAATTCCCATATCATAAGCAAATGCGAGCATGCATCGACCACCATTTCCACACATACTGCCTTCTTTGCCATCGCTGTTATAATACTTCATTCTGAAATCAGAATCCTCCGAATTTAAAAGCATCATTAATCCATCAGCTCCTATACCTTTGTGTCTATCACATATAAACGCAATTTGCTCAGTTGTTAGTGAAAAGGAGTTTTTTGTCATATTAATAATGACAAAATCGTTACCGGTTCCGTGATATTTGTAAAAGTGAATCATTTGCCAAATTTAGTAAATAATACAAATAGATAAGTCTTAGTAAATCACTATCATTTGTGGATTTCTCAAATTAACATAATGCCATAGAAGTAAAAGACCCATCACAAGTCTTAAGTTCCTCTAATTTACCTGAAAAAATCAATTCTCCACCAGCATCTCCACCTTCTGGACCTAAATCGATAATCCAATCAGCTGCTTTAATAATATCTATATTATGCTCAACAATAATAAGAGAATGCCCTTCATCTACTAATTTTCTAAATACTTTTAAAAGTAGTTCCACATCTTGTATATGTAATCCTGTAGACGGTTCATCAAAGATAAAGAGGGTTTTGGAACTGCTTTGCTTGTTCAACTCATGGGCTAATTTCAACCTTTGGGTTTCGCCCCCCGATAGGGTAGAAGTGGCTTGTCCCAGCTGTATATATCCAAGTCCTACCTCCTCTAAAATGTTTAAAGCAGGAGCTGTTTTCTTTGCATGAGAAAAGAACTCTTTAGCTTCTGAAATACTCATTTTTAAAACCTCATCAATAGATTTCTCTTGGTGCTTCACCTCGAGAACTTCCTCTTTATACCTTTTACCATCACAGATTTCGCAAGTCACCCAAACATCGGAGAGGAAATCCATAGGGACTTTATTTTGTCCCATTCCCTTACAAGCGGGGCAGCTGCCATCTTTGCTATTAAATGAAAAATGTGATTTCTTAAAGCCTTTTGCTTTGGCTTCTGACTCTTTGGCAAATATATCTCTGATGTCTTCAAAAATGCCAGTATAAGTGGCGCAATTACTTAGTGAAGATGTTCCAATGCTTTGCTGGTCCATGATGGATATGGAATTGATATTATCGAAGGAGATGGATTCACAATTTTCTGCTTTACCACTTTTATAGGATTTGGCAATCACAGTGAAAACCAATGAGGATTTCCCCGAACCTGAAACACCAGTAACCGCAACCATTCCTCCACTAGGGATTTTGAGATCGATATTTTTTAGATTATGAGCATGGGCCGCTTTAATTTGTATTCCAGTTTGGAGCTGTGCTTTTGATACTGGAATATTGATTTCTTGATGGAGATATTTTCCAGTGATAGAATCCTCAGAATTTTTAATTTTCTCTATATTTCCTTGAGTGATGATTTCGCCACCATTATTACCGGCTTTTGGACCTAAATCGATAATATGGTCTGCATTTTTAATCACTTCCATATCGTGTTCCACCATGATAATGGTATTACCGTTTTCTTTGAGTTGAGAGATGGTTTTTAGAAGTTTTTCAGTATCTCTAGAATGTAAGCCCACTGTTGGCTCATCTAAAACATAAGTTAAACCGCATAAGTCAGATACCAGCTGACTGGCAATCCTTAATCGTTGAGCTTCACCACCAGAAAGGCTTTGTATGGGGCGATCTATATTTAAATATCCCAATCCTAATTGCTGAAAAATATTGAACTTCTCATTTAATTGTGTAAAGATTTGTGCAGCGGCTATGTCTGATGATTTTGCTTGTTCTTTAAAATAATCTTGCGCTTTTTGGATATTCCAAGATGAAATATCTGAAATATTAAACCCTTTAAATTTAATGGACAGGGCTTTCTCTTTTAATCTTTTTCCATGGCATTTCGGGCA
The DNA here is from genome assembly GCF_013166635.1 of Lentimicrobium sp. S6. NCBI lineage: Bacteria > Pseudomonadati > Bacteroidota > Bacteroidia > Bacteroidales > Lentimicrobiaceae > Lentimicrobium > Lentimicrobium sp. S6. The sequence continues at coordinate 26,196 of NZ_JABKBZ010000012.1, forward strand.
TTTTATTTCACTCATGATAAACTCATAAATCTCACCTCTTTTGCCATCCTTTTTTATTTGGTAATCTTCGTTAAGCTCATTGATAAATCCATGCCAAGGTATTTGTAGCTGATGCGTTCCACTTCTATTTCCTCTTTTAAACTGCCATTCCACATAGAAAATTCGTTCTCCACATCCATAAAATGCTATTTCTTTGGCTTCCTCGGAAAGTTCTTGATAGGGAAGAGAAAAATCAATAGCTAATTCCTTTCCAACTTGAACTAAAGTGGGAACAAACTGACCATGGATATCTCCAAAGAATTTCCCTGGTTTATTTCCATCCATGGCGCCATTCAATAGTGATTTATCAGGAAAACTAATGAACTTTTGTGGGTCAGCAGTAATCATAATTCCCATTCCATTGCAATGTGGGCACGAAGATTCAGCTCTGTTAAAAGAAAAATCGGACATGGTTAAATTACCCTTTTCTCCTTTTTCATTTTCTCCAAAACGAGAAAATAATAAGCGGTATAAATCATAGATTTTGGTAGCGGTTCCTACAGTGGAACGAGGATTTTTCTGAAATCGATTCTGACGAAAAGCTATGGCAGGAGTGAGGCCAGAACATTGTTCTAAATCTGGCTTTTTTACTTTATTCATCATTCTTCGGGCATAGGAAGAAAGGTTTTCGGTAAAGCGGTTTCTGCTTTCTGAATAAATAGTATCGAAGGCCAAGGAACTCTTTCCGCTACCCGAAACTCCTGTGATGACGGTAGTTTGGTTTAGAGGAATCTCCACATCGATATTTTTCAAATTATGAGTATTCACGCCGTAAAAATGAATATTCTGTTGCTCAATGGCTGGACGAGAAGTTGGAGTTCCCCACTCTTTAGGCTCGTACTTCTTTTTCAACTCCTGTCCGGTAATGGATTCGGAGCATTTTATTAATCCTTTAGGACTTCCTTGAAATAATAGCCTTCCTCCGTTTTCTCCTCCTTCTGGGCCTAAATCTATAACTCTATCAGCCTGTTCTATAATATCCAAGTCGTGTTCTATGACGATAACCGTATTTCCTTGATTTACTATTTTCTGAAGAGCTTGAATCAAATAGCTAATGTCTTTTTTATGCAATCCCACCGAAGGTTCATCCAAAATATAAAGCACATGACCTTTCGAACTTTTATAGAGTTCCGAAGCCAGTTTTATTCTTTGCGCTTCGCCACCAGAAAGGGTGGTCGATGCTTGTCCGAGTTTCAAATAACCCACATCGAGTTGAATGAGTTGGTCGAGGATTCTAGTGATTTTACTATGCCCTTGAAAAAACTCAAAAGCTTCTTCTATGGAAATTTCCAATACCTCATATATGTTTTTTCCTTGATAAGTGACTTCTAAAGTTTCCTCCGAAAATCGCTTTCCATGACAATGCTCACATTCAATTTCCACATTTCCTAAGAAATGCATACCGAGCTGAATTCTACCAGCACCTTGGCAATGTTCGCATCTTCCTCCTTTATTATTAAAAGAGAATTGTCCTTTTTTATATGCTCTATTTTTCGATTCTTCTTGCTTAGAAAATAAATCTCTGATATGGTCGAATAAGTCAGTATAAGTTGCAGGATTACTTCTGGGAGTTCTTCCAATGGGAGATTGATCGATTTCAATTACTTTTTTGATTTCTTCAGAGGATTCTAGCTTACCAATTTCTGATTCTGTTTGCTTGTTACGCAACATATGGGCAAGAATTTGATTCACTAAGGTAGATTTCCCAGCACCAGAAACTCCAGTCACCACATTGAGTAGGCCTAATTGAAAATCAACATCTATATTCTTCAAATTGTTTTTGAGGAGTCCGGTGAGTTTGATTTCACCAATGCTTTTTCGGTTTTTGCTAGTAATAAAAGTAGAATGAGTAGTGGAAAGTGATTGAGCGGTTATACTTTTGGGATATTTCTCTGGGTTTTGAAGTAATTCTTGGGTTTCCCCTTGAAATAAAATTTCTCCACCATGAACTCCTGCTTTTGGTCCAATATCTATTAAATAATCAGCAGCCTTTATGGTTTCTTCATCGTGTTCCACCACGACTACGGTATTCCCATTGTCTCGTAAATCTCGTAAAACCTGAATCAATTTCTGATTGTCACGAGCATGTAAACCAATGGAAGGCTCATCTAAAATATATAGAATCCCCTGTAATCCTGTTCCTAGTTGAGAAGCCAATCGTATTCTTTGGGCTTCGCCACCCGAAAGACTTGCGGATTCTCTTTCCAAAGTGAGATAATTCAAACCCAATAATTCTAGATGATATAATCTCTTAAAAATAGGTTTGAGGATATGTTCGAGTACATCTTGTTGAATGTCTTCATGTTTCAAATTATCCAGAAATGATTTTAGGTCCGCTACGGTCATAGCACTTAAATCGCTGATGTTTTTTCCTAAAAGGTGTACATTTCGTGCTTCTTTTCTCAGTCTAGTACCCTCACAATCAGTGCAAGTAAAAGAGCTGGCAAATCGGAGAATATTATCATTTCTATCTCGTTTCAAGATTTCCTCCATAATAGGAAGCATGCCTTTATAAAAAGCTTCTTCACGAGGTTTTGCAGTAATTCCTTTCCATTTTAAACGAGATTCTAAGGAGTGTTTTCCAAATAGGATTTTCACTCTGTCGCTACCATACCAAATAATATTTTGTTGCTCTAAAGTCAACTGCTTCCAGGGGATGTCTACCGAAAAATCATGAGCTCTACAAACCTTATCCAGCTCATCTACTCTCACCTGAGAATAAACAATATAGCCAGTAGGAGTAGTGGGGACGAGTGCACCTTCTGTTAAGCTTTTTGTTTCATCAGCAATGAGTTTTTTTGGATCTATTTGCTCTGTTAGTCCTAAGCCTTTACAAGTAGGACAAGCTCCTGCACTGGAGTTAAAAGAAAAGAGTTTGGCCCGTATCTTAATATTTGAATAACCACAATTGGAGCAGATATTTTCCGCTTTGCTTTTCATTTCTGCGCCACAGTTTAGGCATTTTACTTCTCCTAAACGAGCAAATAGCAAGCGTAAATAATCATAAATACCAGATAAGGTGCCAACTGTAGAGCGAGGATTTGAAACTGCGGTTTTCTGGTGAATAGCCAAGGCTGCATGTAAACCTTTTATTTCCTCAACTTTTGGTTTCTCCATTTTGCCTATATACGACCTGGAATAGGAAGAAAATGATTCTAAAAACCTCCTCTGGCTTTCATTAAATATCACTTGGTAGGCTAAACTCGATTTCCCAGAACCCGATACCCCAGTAATTACGGTAAGAGAGTTATGAGGAATTTGAACATCAATATTTTTGAGATTGTGTTCTTCAGCATTTTTAATGATGAGCTTATTGTTCTTGGAATTCATCCTTTGATTTGTTTTGCGAAATAATCAGTACAAAAGTATGGTTTATGGGAGAAAGAGAAAGGGCAATTTTTTAGTTTTTCTAAATTTATAATATGTGGGAGGGGAATGAATAAAGGAATGATAGAATGTTAGAAAAAAATAACCATGTATAATGAAAATAAAATATTCAATATACATGGTTAGATTATTCTGTTTTGCTTGTTGAATAATGCAATAGTTGAATGAGTAGCGCTTATTACCAGTTTAGTTGGTTGATTTGTTCTTTCACAAAATTCTCATCAGGGTCAATATCAAAAATCAATGTAGGCTTTAAGTAGAATAGTTCTTTTTCCGATTTGAATCTTTCTTCTCCACCACCAGTAATATTGAGCATGATCAAGTCATCAGTATTTACTTTTTTATCTTTAACAGCAGATATTAAAGTGGCAACAGCAACTGCAGCGGCTGGGTGAATATCTATTCCTTCTGATTCTAAGAATAATTGAGCTGCATTTCTAGCTTCTTCATTGGTCGCTAAAAGTACTTCACCTCCAGCATCTTTCATGGCATCATATAAACCACCAGCTAATGAATAGGGAGGTTTTCTATTGGATAATACTTTGGCATCAATGATTTCAACTTGTTTGCGTGCTTCATCGTTGTTGAAATCTAATAAAGGACGAGAATCAGCTTCCCAAGCATCGTAAATAGGGTTAAAGGGAGAATTCTGAGAAACCATTAATTTGGTTTTTCTGTTTCCAAATCTACCATCCTCTAATAATCTTAAATTGGCTTCCCAAGCTGCAATGGCGCCTGTTCCACTACCTATGGCCTGGAAATAATATTCTGGGATTTCTCCAATGGTAGTAGCTGCCGATAGCATGGTTGTTGCCATTCCATCTCGTCGGGCTACATTTTTGGCTCCACCTTCTGCGAAAAAACCATTCATCTCACATGCTATATTAGATAGATGGATGGCATCAAAATAGTCTCCTCCAGTTTTGCTGGCGATAAGTTTCACACAATCGTTTAGAGGTGCATCAAACCAAAGGGCGTTCAAATTATCTTCAGGGACACTTAATAAAAGAGGTATTTGGTTGTCTGAGCATACTTGGGCAAAGGCACGAGCCGTATTTCCAGCGGAAGCCACCACTAAAACCTTTTTCTCATCATTATCCATTCGAGAGCACACAGAATAACTTTCCGTTTCCTTAAAAGAACAAGTTTTCATTTCTATGTTCTTTTCTGGCCAATACCCACTAAAAGTAATATATAAATTATTGAGTCCGATTTCTTTTGCTAAACCTTCGCTTTTAAAAGTGACTGGTGCAAAGGAGCCTTTAATCATTTTGTGGATAGGCAGCCAATCAGCAAATTTGAATAAACCATAGGAATCATCCTTGACTTCCAATTGTTTTTTTTCATAAATAGCTCTCACCAAACCGGCTTGAGCTTCATTGGGAGCATTTAATGTCCAGCCCTCGTCATTAAAGGTTTTCTTTGTGGCTTGGGATTCTAAAATATATTGGGTTTTGTCAATTTTCAGACTCATAATATTGATTTTAAAAAGATGCGCAAATATAGAAATTTATGATTGTTTTAATATTTTAGATAGACTTTGTCATTCTGTAAATGTGTGCCAGAAACATAATACCATTTTCTATCTATTTTCTCAAAATTAGATTGTTCGTGTAGTGCTTCTGTATATCCATCCTCAATATAAATGGCTCTAAATTCTACCAATCCAATTTCATCATTGGCTTGTCCAGCTTCGGTTTTTACAATAGATAATCCCAACCATTCTATGGAATTCATCCATCTTTGCATCTTTTTTCTTTCTTTAACGGGACGTATTTTCTCTATATGAGTATTAATTATATAATCAACTTTGCCTAGTGTAAAAGCAGTATAGCGAGAACGCATTAGCTCTTCTGCAGTATCTGGGTATTCTTTTTTATCGATGAATGGTTTGCAACATTCTTCATAAACTTTGTTGTTTCCACAAGGGCAATATTCTATCATAATTATTCTTTTGATTTTAAGCAGGGCAAAATTAAGCTTTTAATTCATATTTATGGGTTGCGGTGAATTTTTTGAAGTGCAGTTCGCAAAGAACAATGGGGAGAAAGGGGTTCACCACTTCTGTACTTCATTAAAAGCTTAACAGATTCTTGTGCTAGTTGACGTCTTACAGCTCGTCGTTCTCCTTTAATTCTTGCAATATTAAGATGGTCGTAAGCGGTAGTTTGGTGCCTCATCCAGGCGATAACGGCTTTTGCTGCTCGTTCTTCTATGGGAATCATGGCTGTTCTTGCAACGGTGCCACTACCCACAGGAACGGCATGTTTGGTAATAGCTTCTGCCATCAGTTTCTCCATGGTTTTATATTTGAGGTGGAATTTTAAATATTTCTCCACTTCTTTCTGAAAATCCTCCTCATATTCGTCTTGCTTTTTGGCTCGCCTTTTTAAATCGCTAAGTCTTTTCTTTTGGTAGGCATCGGTGTTTCTAGTTTCTTCTACTTCTTTTTTTGCCCACGCAATGGTTTCACTGGGCGCCCAAACGCCTTTTGAAATCATTCGTCTGCCCTTTTTATATTGAACCCTCCAGAACAATCCTTTGGCTGTTATCTTTCTGGTGATTCCAGCATCTCCAGCAGCTAAAAAACTCCATCCTGCAGGAGGAGTCACTTTTTCTCCATATTTATTGAGGAGTGTATTATTTGGGCCTGGACTTACGATTTCTTGATTCATTCTTTGCAATCTGTATTTTCTGCAAAAGAAGGGATTTTTGAGGAATAAAGTAAGTGAAAGTATATTTATTAATGACTATAATATAATCTTCATCCCAAATAAAGGGCGAAGAAACTTCACCCGCCTTAATACCAATTCATAAACCATAAATGAAGCAAGAAAGGTAATAAAAAAGACCAATAAGTATTTAATAAAGGCAGAGATTTCCAATGGGAAAATATAATACGAAATTGCATACTGCATGATCATGTGTATGATATAAACAGGATACACAGCTTGACTTAAATAGCTTAGTGATTTGCTAGGACGGTTAAAATATTGATTAGCAAAACCGAAAACAGAGGAGGTCCAGAATACTGTTTCTAAACTCATTAATATATTTGGGGATTCTAAATCATAAATAGATAGTCTGATTACAAATAATACATTTGCAAAAATGAGAAATATATATTTCCATTTTTTCAGCATATGCCAAATGTTTGACCCCGACATTACAAATGTAAAGCCCCATAGAAATGCCAATCCTCCCATAATAAAGCCGTGTAAAGACATGGCATAAAAGGTATACATTTCGGGATTTACTAAAACACTCTCAATAACAAATGTAAGAGCCACCAATAGTAATGACAATGGATTTTTGAATATGGTATTTAGCTTTTCGGGGAATTTGGAATTTCTATTTTTATCCATATAATAGAATATGGAGCTAAACAGAAAAACATAAATATAGATAAAGCCAAGAAACCATAAATGTGCAGCATGAGGAGCATAGCTGAGTTCTTGAGAATAGTAATCTTGCCAAATGAAAACATGAATGGGTACAATAGCTATGACTCCAAAAACAAAAGGCATCAGTATTCTAATGGTTCTGTCTAAAAAGAGTTGTTTAAGGTTTCTATTGCGCATGGCAAAGGCAATCCCCATTCCTGATACAAAAAACAAAAGTGGGATTCGCCAAATGTTTAACATGGACATAGGATACCAAATCCATTCTAAAAAAGTATTATTTTGTATGAACTGGATAAATACACCCCAGGGTTGAAATCCAATTGCAGTGTGATAAATAATTAAAAGGCCAATAGCAATTACTCTCAACCAATCTATATCATGTCTTCTTTCCATCATTATTATTTAAAGTGATTTTAGCTATTTGTTGTTTTTGGTTAATGATTCCCCTTTATTAAAACCTGTTTAACTGCTTATGGTTGATTGATTTAGTAGCTTAGTCAAAAAAGGGAAATCATTTTGTGTCAGAGGTCAGTTTTAAATACCAATTCTTTTATTTTGATAATAGAACAGCAACCTCAGGTCTTGTATTCTCTAGTCTCTCTAAATCTAATCTTAAACCTAATGCTCCTAAATCTTTTGCAATTTGCTCGTAAATAGGTTGAACATCGCTAAATGGTCCAGAAACAGATTGTAAAGCAGTAGAACCATATTGATTGATAAGTGTTTTATCTGCTCCACGAGTCAATAATTCTTTTACAATTTCTGTTCTACAATAAAAAGCAGCGGTGTGTAATGGAGAAGAGCCATCGGCATTAGTTGCATTAATGTCAGCATTGGCATCCATCAGCATGATAGCGATATCTGTTTTGCCAAAAGTACAAGCAATATTTAAAGGAGTTGAACCATAAGCGTCTCTTCCATTTAACTCGGAACCTATTTTTATATGTTGTTCTACAGCTTTTTTATTGCTCATAAACACCGCTGCAAAAATATCCATGCTTGGTTTTTCTACCTTCTCCGTTTTTGTTTTTTGTTCTTCAGGAGTATGACATCCTTCACATGAATACCCTCCTATAATAATAAGAGAAAGTGAAATAATAAAAGCTGTTTTTCTTAAAATGTTGATTTTTGTTGTCATCGTTTTATTGTTTTTTAATTTTGAGCAAATATCTGTCGAATAATTCTAAGTGATTAAATAACAGTGTTTCATAAAGTTTAAACTTTCATTCATTAATAAAAATGATGCATCATTTGTACAAATGATGCATCATTTTTTAATTAAAGTCTGAAATTGTGATTAAATATTTTCAATTTTCTTCCATTTATTAATTCAAGGATAATACTACCTTTGATGAGCTTAAAAATGACAACAAATGCCAAATCAGGAATTGATAGATAAATTGAAACAGATTATTCTCAAGCATATTTCCAATGAGAAATTTGGAGTGGCAGAACTAGCAGAAGAATCTGGTATGAGTCGTTCTACTTTGCTCAGGAAAATGCAAAAGGATACAGGTTTATCTGCCAGCCAATTTATTAAGAAAGTGCGTTTAGAGGAATCTAAAACTCTTCTTGATGAGACTGATTTGAGCATATCTGAGATAAGTTTTAAGGTAGGGTTTAACAGTATTTCATATTATATTAAATGTTTTAAGGAGGAATATGAACTTTCGCCAGGAGAATATCTGAAGAAAGAAAAGACTGCAGGAGAGCAGATTGAAATAGAGAAGGTTCATGTTAATAGAAAACCATATGTTTGGTTAATTCCTCTTTCGGTTATCATCATTGGCCTTTCCATTTGGGTGGGAACGATTTTTAGTGAAGAGGGTAAGCCCATTGACAAGTCCATAGCTGTATTGCCTTTTAAAAATGACAGTAAAGACTCTAGTAATGTATATATAGTCAATGGTTTAATGGATGCCATTCTCAATAATTTGCAAAAGGTGAAAGACCTAAGGGTGATTTCACGCACATCAGTCGAGAAATACAGAAACTCAAATAAAACCATAGCTGAAATAGCTGAAGAACTTGGGGTGAGCTATTTTGTGGAAGGAAGTGGTCAAAAAGTTGGAGATCAGATTTTATTGAATATTCAATTGATAGAAGCACAGAGAGATAAGCACATATGGGCGGAGCAATATGATAGGAAACTGAATGATATTTTTGAAATTCAAAAGGAAGTAGCCTCGAAAATTGTGCAGCAAGTAGAAGTGAAAATTACACCTGCTGAGATGGAAAGGATTGAAGAAATACCTACTGATAATATTGTAGCCTACGATTTCTTCCTACAAGGACTTGAATTATTATATAATCCTACTGGAACTAGTTTAGATTCCGCTATTGTTTTCTTTTCACTTGCCATTGAACAAGATAAAGATTTTGCAAGAGCCTATGCTGCCACTGCTATGGCCTATTATTATCTAGATATCTTTCAGGTTCAAAAACAATATATAGAAAAGACCGAGTTTTATGCTGAAAAAGCGTATTTGCTTGACCCTCAATCACCACAATCATTGGTAGCCAAGGCATTTTCTTATATGACGAAGAAAGAATATGAAATCGCGGTTTCTTATTTTGAAAAGGCTTTGGAATATCATCCCAACTCGGCTTTTGTACTCAATTTCTTATCCGACTTTTATACCAATTACATACCCAATACAGAGAAATATTTAGAGTTCGCCCTAAAGGGATTACAAGTGGATAAGAGCTCTAATGACTCGTCTGCTAGCTCATACCTTTATTTACACCTGAGTAATGCTTTTATACAAGCAGGATTTATAGAAGAGGCTTTAAAATATTCCAATCAGTCTTTGGCCTACTATCCTCAGAATATCTATTCACATTATTTGAAAGTTTATATTGAGTATGCAGAGCATAGGAATATGGAGATAACGAATGATAAACTACTTGAAGTATATAATATGGATACCACACGTTTAGATGTAATACAAGAAGTGGCAAAAAGCTATTATATATTGGGTAATTATAAGATGGCTTATCATTTTTATAATAAATTAATTGTAGCTAAAGAGAAGTACGATATTTATTTATTTGTACATGAAAATATTAAAATCGCATGGACCTGTAAGGAGTTGGGCTATGAGCAAGAGGAACATGATTTGCTGGAAGAATATCGTGTTTATTCCGAGAACGATCAATCCATATACCAACCATTATTAATGTGCGGCTATTATGCCTATATAAATGATACAGAAAAAGCCATGGACAATTTGAGGTTGTTTTCAAATTCCGATAATTATCACCTTTGGACTTTGTTCTTAATCAATGAAAGACATCTGGAAAGTATTTCTTCAAGTCCTGAATTTATTGAAATTTTGGAGGGTTTGGAGAAGCGGTTTTGGGAAAGACACGAAGTGTTAAGTACAAAACTGGAAAGTGAAGGATTGATAAAAAAACGGTTCTAATTTCTTAGCCTTAGAAAGTTTTCAAATTCTCTACAGATATTATTAAATAATTGAGGTGTTCAATTACTTACTTATTTTAATGGTGTCTATTTCAAGTAGGCTATAAGTTTGTTTTTTACTAAACTGTAGAACTAATTGTTTTGGAGTATGCTTTTTTCGCTCCCCTTGGGGTTGGGGCAAACGAAAAAAAGACTGAATATCATTGTATTAGGTGTTTGTCTTCTAGTTTTGAATAAGTACTTATCTAAATACTTCAATTAAATAAATGGAATGTTTCTGATATTAGCCCCAAGTTATTCTAGTTTAAATCCAATGAATTTGTCAATATTTTTCGTTAAGAAATCGCTAAATTGAACCTGTTGTATTTTATTTTGTACCTTCGGGAATCCAAAAAAAACTAATCAATGAAATCACTTCTCAATAAAGTAGTTATCCTTTTGATAGCGCTAATCTTTGGTCTATCTGTACAAGCTCAAAAGAAAAGTAAAGAAGAAAAAAAGAACCCTATCAATTCCCAATTGCTATCAGGGATTAAATTTAGAAACTTGGGTCCTGCATTTATGTCTGGACGCATTGCAGATATTGCTGTAAACCCAAATAATCCAGTAGAATGGTATGTGGCTGTGGGCTCAGGAGGGGTATGGAAGACTTCCAATGCAGGTACAACTTGGAACCCGATTTTTGATAAATATGCAGTCTATTCTACGGGTTGTATTACCATAGACCCTTCTAATGAAAATAGAATTTGGTTAGGAACCGGAGAAAATGTGGGTGGCCGACATGTAAGTATCGGAGATGGAGCTTATCTCAGTGAAGACGCCGGAAAATCCTGGAAAAATATGGGATTGAAAAAATCTGAGCATATTTCTAAAATCATTGTTCATCCATCGAATTCCGATATTATTTGGGTGGCCAGTCAGGGACCATTATGGAGCAAAGGAGGAGAAAGAGGCTTATACAAATCTTTGGATGGTGGGAAGACTTGGAAAGAGAGTTTAATCATAGATGAGTGGACTGGCGTGACTGATTTGCAAATAGACCCTCGGAATCCTGATATACTATATGCTGCTAGTTGGCAAAGGCATAGAAATGTAGCTGCCTACATGGCTGGAGGTCCTGGAACTGCGCTTTATAAATCCACTGATGGAGGAGAAAATTGGAGGAAACTGGAAAATGGGATTCCCGAAAAAGACAAAGGTAAAATAGGTTTGGCCATCTCACCAATCAATCCAGATATACTCTATGCAGCCATTGAGTTTGAAAGAAGAACAGGAGCGGTATATCGTTCAGAGAATAGGGGAGAGACTTGGGTGAAAATGTCGGAAACGGTATCTGGGGCCACAGGCCCACACTATTATCAGGAATTATATGCTGATCCCAATCAATTGGATAGAATTGTATTGGTAGATGTGCGAATGCAAGTTTCTAATGATGGAGGAAAAACATTTACGAGAGTTAAGGAAGAATTCAAACATTCTGACAACCATGCCATTGTGTTTAGAAAAGGAGATCCTAATTATATGTTAGTAGGTTGTGATGGAGGTATTTATGAAACCTTTGATAAGACCCTCAACTGGCGTTATATTGATAATCTTCCTGTCACACAATTCTATAAATTGGCTTTGGATGATACAGAACCCTTTTATAATATTTATGGTGGAACACAAGATAATTCTACTCAGGTGGGGCCTAGTAGAACCGTAAATGCCCATGGAATTACCAATGCAGATTGGCAAATCGTTTTGGGAGGTGATGGACATCAACCGGCCACAGAACCTGGAAATCCCAATATTGCTTATGCCGAATCACAACAAGGTTATTTATTCCGATTAGATAGAAAAACAGGGGAGCGTGTTTTTATACAGCCCCAGCCTGGTAAAGGTGAAATGGCAGAGCGATATAACTGGGATGCACCTATTTTGGTAAGCCCTCATCATGCATCGCACATATATTTTGCTTCTCAGTATTTATATAAATCGGAGGATAGAGGAGATAGCTGGAAAAGAATTTCCGGCGACCTCACCAAAAATGAAAATAGATTTAAACTGCCTATAATGGATCAAACTTGGGGCTGGGATGCCGGCTGGGATTTATGGGCTATGAGTAATTATAATACCATTACATCCATTTCTGAATCACCTTTAAAAGTAGGTTTAATTTGTGTTGGAACTGATGATGGTCGCATTCAGTTGACAAAAGACGGAGGTGAGAACTGGCAATTAATTGAAGTGAATCGTTTACCTAATTGTCCAAGTACAGCGTTTGTAAACGATATTAAATTTGATTTGCATCAAGAGAATACTTTATATGTGGCTTTAGATAATCATAAATATGGCGATTTTAACCCCTACCTATATAAATCCCAAGATTTAGGAAAGTCATGGAATCCTATTATCAATGGTTTGGACTCCGTAGATTTAGTTTGGAGAGTGGTACAAGACCACCTTAAGCCTGAATTGTTATTTGCTGGGACCGAATTTGGTCTGTATTTTAGTATTAATGGGGGACAAGAATGGGTGAAGTTCAAAGGTGGATTGCCTACCATTTCCTTTAGAGATATAGCCATTCAAAAGAGAGAAAACGATTTGGTTGCAGCTTCTTTTGGTCGTGGTTTTTTCGTTTTAGATGATTATAGTTTTATGAGAAACCTCAGCGAAGAAATGCTTGAAAAGCAAGCCTATTTATTCGATTCTAGAGAGGGGCTTTGGTATTTTCAAAGCCGACCGATTGGTGGGTCCAAAAAGGGTTCTCAAGGGGCTTCCTTTTATGTAGCAGATAATCCTGAATTTGGTGTCACCTTTACTTATTTATTAAAAGAGGAGTCTTTAACGAAAAAAGCCAGCAGACAAAAAGAAGAAAAGGAATTGAAAAAGAATAAGCAAGACTTGGTGTTTCCTGAGTGGAACGAGATAGAGGAGGAGTTGAGAGAAATAGAAACTAGGTTTTGGATACAAATTCTAGATGCTGATGGTATGATTCTGAGGAAATTGGCAGCTAAAAATAAAAAGGGTATTCATAGAATAAGCTGGAATTATACTAAGGAATCTATAAAACCCATTGATGTACCTGATAAAAGAACAGAGAACTCAACGGGTCAAATGGTAGCCCCTGGAGAATATTTTGCTGTTTTAGTAAAGGAGAAAGAAGGAGAATATATAAGGATGACTGACACTATCCAGTTTAATGTTACGAAACTATTTGAAGGAAGTTTGGCTTCAGCTTCTTTAGAAGAGATGGCCTCTTTTTGGAAGGAATTGGATGAGGTTTCTGCAGAGCATCAGAGTATTCAAATTAAAATGAAAAAGACTTTAGAAAAATCTAAAAAAATACAAATGGCTTATAAAAAGTCAAATCAAACTTCCAAATCTTTGTCGAAAGATATTTATAATTTGATAAAAGAATTACATGCGCTCGATAATAAGCTTAATAATCCAAAGGTTATCAGAGAATTAGAGATAGACTATAGGCCAACCATTTCAAAAAGAATAGGAACGGCATATGCTTGCGTTAGTAATTCTTCTTATGGTCCAACCACATTGGCCAGAGAGAATTTAGAAATAGCCAAAGAGGAAATGGAAGATCTAATGATAAGCCTAGAACGAAGTCAGCAAAAAATAAATGCCATAGAGTTGAGGTTGAAGGGTTTAGGTGCTCTAGAAATCATTGATTAAGGCATTTTGATAAAAGATAAGCCTCATGATTAGTATTGTGAGGTTTTTTTTAATGATATATCATTGGGTTAGCTATATCATTGCTTTAAGCCGTGTACATATTTAACATGAAGATTGGGTATGATTGAGATTAGATTGGAGCGCCTGAGATAGGCTAAAATAGCAAAAGAATCTTTCTAAATCATATGATTTTCAGGTTTATATTATACAGCATCAATAAACTTATTTATCTTTTCTTTTAAATCACAAGCCAGTATAGGTTTTGCTAGATAATCATTACATCCAGCGGCAATAGCCTTTTCTTTATCTCCTCTTAGGGCATAAGCTGTTTGAGCGATAATATATACGTCTTTATTAAACTCACGAATTTGTTGGGTAGCTTCATAACCATTTAACTCAGGCATTTGGATATCCATTAATACGAGGTCAATATCAGGATTCTGTCTACAAGCAGCCACAGCCTCGATACCATTTTTTGCACTGATTATCTCTTTGCCAAATTTCTTTAGCATTATAGAAATATATTCCTCTGAAATAAGGTCATCCTCAGCAATCAGTATTTTTAATTTACGTGCTTTGGTTTCTAATCGAACCATTTCTTCAGGAACTTCTTTGTCAAGGTTTATGGATTCTTTTTGACAAGGAACATTAAAATAGAAGGTGCTTCCTGTTTCTTTTTCTGAGGAATCTTCCATAGAGTTAGATGTTATCCAAATTTTACCACCAAGCATTTCCACATAGGCTTTAGCTATGGAAAGCCCTAAACCTGCTCCCTGTCTTGCTTTTTTATTTGGAACATCGGCTTGAATAAATCTTTCAAATATGTCTTCTTGTCTATTTTTTGGGATTCCAATTCCATTATCTTTCACATAGAATTCAATACATCTGTTATCAGCAGTATATCCAAATTCTATATGTCCTCTTTCGCTATACTTAATAGCATTTTTGATCAGATTAGTGAGTATAGAAAATACTTTCTCGCCATCAGTTTTTATGATGGCCTCCTCGTTTGAGAAGGCTTTTTTTACGCTAAATGTAAATCCTTTGGCTTCTACCTCTGGCTTAAACATGTTATAAATATCATCTAATTGAGTATTGATATTGATGTCATGTAGAAAGATCTCCATGGCACCTGATTCTATTTTGGATATATTGATGATATCATTGAGAATGTTAAGCATTCGAACGCCACTTTTTTCGATGATTCGAATATAGTTTTGTTGTTCTTCTCCACTTAAATTGGGTTCTTTTAAAAGTCCAGCAAAACCAAGTATTCCATTCATAGGAGTTCGGATTTCATGGCTCATATTGGCTAAAAAGGCAGATTTCAATCTGTCAGATTCCTCTGCTTTTTCTTTTGCCTTTATGAGTTCTAGTTCGGCTTGTTTGCGTTCTTTTTTTTCTTTAGCTTCCTCAAGAGCTCTGATAATAGAATAGGGTAGTTTCTCGGGTTTATCTTTTAATATATAATCGACAGCTCCTTTTTTGATCAGGTCAATAGCGGTTTCTTCACCTATAGAACCAGAAACAATGATAAAGGGAATCTCGGGGCATATTTCGAGTGCTTTTTGAAGTGCAGGGTAGGCGCCATAGCCAGGTAGTCTGAAATCGGAGAGGATGATATCGTATTTCTGAATAGAGAGTGCTTTTTCAAATTCTATTTCATTCTCAACTCTATCCATTTCAAATTCGAATTCGGCAAATTCCAATAATTCTTGAATAATCTCAAAATCCATAATAGAATCCTCTATAGATAATATTTTTAATTTCCCATATGTGTGGCTTGATGCGTCCATTTATCTATTTATTTGATGGGATTTCATTAATAAGAGCCCAAAATATTCCAATATTTTTTACTGAGTCTATAAATTCTTTAAAATCAACGGGCTTTACAACATAGGCATTAACACCTAAAGCGTAGCATTTTTGTAAATCAGGATCCTCACGGGAGGATGATAGCATAACGATGGGGAGGGTTTTTAGTGTATTATCATTACGTATAATTTCTAATACTTCTATTCCATCCATTTTAGGCATTTTAATATCCAAGAGAATTACAGCAGGGATTTCCCTTTCTCTATCAGCAAATTTCCCCTGGTAGCGTAAAAACTCTAAAGCTTCTACACCATCATTTACATGGGTAACTCTATTTGATAGATTATGATCTGCAAGAGCCATAATGGTTAATTCGGCATCTCTAGGATCATCCTCAACTAATAATATTGGTTTTAGTTTATTCATTTTTTTTCCTCCTAGCATTTTGGTATTGTGAAATAAAATGCAGCTCCTTTATTAGGTTCTGCTTTAGCCCAAATTTCTCCATTGTGACGTATTATAATTCTTTGAACATTAGCTAGTCCTATACCTGTTCCCTCATATTCTGATTTTGAATGTAGGCGCTGAAATACTCCGAATAATTTATCAGCATATTTCATGTCAAAACCAACACCATTATCGGATAGGCAAAATACAAAATATTTTTCATTTTCTTGATAATCAATTTCAATTATTGCATTTTCCTTCTCTTTTGTGAATTTTATAGCATTGTTTAAAAGGTTAACCCACACTTGTTTAATCAAAGACTTGTCGCAATAAGTAATAGGAAGTTTTTTCTTTTTCCAAATAATATTTCTGTCTTCGGAATTGGAAATGGCTCTTTGGTAGGCTTGTTCAAAGACTAAATTCATATCTACATCTGATTTTTTCATTTCTTGCCGTCCTGTTCGAGAAAACTGTAGTAAATCATCAATTAATTGTCCCATTTCATGAGCAGAATCAGCTATGATATCCATATATCTCATACCTATTGTGGATATGGATTCTGGGAATTGTCTCCTAAGCATATCTATATATCCATTAATATGCCGCAGAGGAGCTCTTAAATCATGTGAAACCGAATAACTAAAAGCCTCCATTTCTTTGTTTGCAGATTCGAGCTGTTGAGTTCTCTCTTTAACTCGTTTTTCTAGGTTCTCGTTCAGCTTTTTAATTTCTTCTCGTGCAAATCTCTCGTCTTCCAAAACACTAAGCAAAACAATTCCAGATTTTTTAGAGGCCCTCAATAATTCATGAATTTCCTCTTCCGCTTTTTTACGTTCTGTAATATCTTCAATACTTGACCAAATGAATTCTTCACCATCTCTTTCTAAGATGATTCCACTAAGATTAACAGGAACTAAATCTCCGTTACGATTGATGAATTCTTTCTCGTAAGGACCATATTTCCCCGTTTTTACTAAGGTTTCAAATTGTTTATCATCCTCCAAATGGTATTTTTTAGGACTGATATCATGATAGCTGAGCTTTAGAATTTCAGGATTATCCATTCCTAATATCTTTTCAAAAGAAGAATTAACTTCTATAAATGTGCCATCCATTTTGCTTAATACGAGGCCCACAGGTGAGAAGTTCAAGAGAATTTGATTGCGTTCTTCACTTTCAATTAAAGCGGACATGGCAATATCTCGTTCTTCTTGTCTGATGTTTATCTGGTTTAAGAAATTATTAAAACCATCATATAGTAAACCTACCTCGTCGTTATATTTTTTTGAAATGGATTCCGAAAAATCTTGGTTAGATGCCATTTTATTAACATGATTACTTAATGTTAATATAGGCTGAGAGATGTGTTTCTGCATCGAATTGGCTAAAATCAATGATAATAGAATTAGAATGATCAGAAGTATAGAAAGAATGATGAGCATGTTTCTTTTAGCCTGAATGAGGGCATTTGAGTTTGCTTTAATAAAAAGGGTTCCATATTGTTCATTTTGGAAAATGACGTTTTCAGTTATATAAAAATAATCATCTTTAAAAGTGTTTGTATTATTAATCGAGAGCGGTGATTTTTTATTGTGATTTTCATCTTCATAATATTGAGCGAATACTTCACCATCCTTACTATACAATATTGCTACTTCGATAAAATTGATGTTTTTTAATTGTGATAAGAGTTCGGTCGCTTGTTGATTATCGTCAAATGTTAAAGGAGCAATACAATAACTAGCCACTAATTTGGCATTCAGTATAAGCCCAGAATGTATTTCATTTTTCAATCTGTTAGTATTCCATAAACTAATGAATGTAAACCCTATACTAATGGTCAAAAAAGTAATGAATAGAATAATGGCTATCATCTTATTTTTAATCGACAAATTATTTATGTAGTTTGGCTTATTCATCTGTTTCTACAATTTTTGCCGAATTGAGTAGGAGACTACTAACATTCAGATTAGAATTTTTAATGGATTCTTCATTAATTTCATAACGGATATGATTATCCTCAATATACATGTTTATGTGTATTCCCTTTACTCCAAACCCTTCTGACCCACTTATGGTGAGTATTGGGTATTCATTTGTGAAAGAAAGGATTTCAGCGATTCTGTTTTTTTCACTTGAAGAGATATATACCAAGTTAGCCTCTTTGATATCTTGTATTTCATTGGTGTATTTTATTTCTACATCTAATTTTTTGATATTGGTGTTTTCAAATAATTCATCAAGAGATTTTTGAATAGGTGTTTCTCCAATGACCACGATTTTAAATGTATCGCTTTCGCTGTTAAACTCCATGGGCCATTCCACAAAACGAGTAAAACGCTCAATAAAAGCGGCTTTAAATTCGTTTTCTGATACTTGAGCTTGGATGGAGCTCATCAGCATAAGGAGAAATAATAAGATTTGAATTTTTCTGATTTTCATTTTCTATTCTATTAAAACTTAGCTGTTAAACGAAAACCAAAACTACGTGGTTCATTAATGAATCCAACTTGTCTGGGATATTGCCTATTATTTCCATCCTCCCAATATTGAAAAACATATCTTACATGATTGACCGAGAATAAATTCATAACATAAGCAGTAAATGCAAAATCAGTCTTACTAATATCGAAGTGATAAGAAATAGAAAGATTAGAAGTAAAGGATGGTTTTGCATATCCTTTATCAGTTACATCATTATATATATCATTCATTTCGATTTGGGTAGGGGTAACCATAGTTATTATGGATATCTCTAAACATATTTAACATATCTATTTGTCCGTATTCCGAGGCAAATCGTGCATTAAAATGTGCAGAAAAGGACGAATTGAATTGATAGTTTGTGATAAGTTTAATTTGGTGTTGAGGGAAATTATTAATTCTATTATTTCCAGCATCATTCATGGGAATGTCTAAGCTATCTAATCCTATGTTTGATAAATAGGTATTGAGTTCAAATTCTGGATCCCAATTCAATTGTTTGGTAAAAGAATAGTTAAGTCTTATGCCCAATTTCTTTTTTTTATAGGATAAATCCACAACAAAACCTGCTGTATTATAATTACCAATTAATTCTGATTTTTCATTTTCTGTCCATGCTATTTGATTAAGAGACCGATAAAAAGTCGAAAGATTCATGGTGAAGTTTTGTAAAATAAGGCTAGAATAGATTAGCTCAATCCCTTTTATCTTCTCAGGATTAGGATATTCATCATTTGTATATCTGATGGTATATAACTCCCTGAAATTCGGTAATCTAACCGATTGTTGAGCAATAAGTTTTACATAATTATTTTTATTTATTTCTTGAATTAAAGCTATTCTTGGTGAAAATGCGATTTTAGCCAAATTGTGTTTGTCTACTCTACCAGAGAGCAAAATGGTGGTTTTATCAAAAACTTGGTAGTTAAGCTCAAAAAAACTAGATATTTGGTGGGCATCAATTGGCGATTCAATAAGGGTAACAATACCATTTTCATTATACTGTTGATAAAAGCCAGAATTAGAATCTTTAACTGCAAATTTAACAGGTGGTGCAAAGTCCATGACAAAAGAATCTTTGGATTTCCCCCATTCTGTTCCGTAATACCAATAATTATATTCTACACCCAAAGCTAATTTTAACTTTTTACCAGGTTGATAGTTTAATAGGGATTGGAAGTTCAGTCTATTTTCACTGTATGAACCATTTCTTTGAGTGATATCATGAAATGGTTTTTTGTCTCCTTGATAGAGTTGTATATCTCCTATGCTTTGAGATTGGAAGCCAACATTAGTTTGTAATTCGATTTTATTAGAAAACTGATGTTCATTTCTTAGTGAAGATGTAAATTGTTGACCATAATGTCCTGAAAATGCTGGGCCTTCAATGGACTTTCCTTGTTGGGTTTGTTTGACAAAGCTAAAACTAGTGTATCGAGCTAAAAACCGGAACTCCTTTAAGAAGTTGATGTCTAATTGTACTTTTGCTTCTGGTCTATTGTCAAAATCAGCATAAAAGTTTGGCGCAGGACTTCCTTTTCCTTTGTTTCCCCATGTACTTGACATAAAACCATAACCATAGCCATGGGCACGATCGATATAATAAAATTCAGGGTCTTTTATCCCATCAGATTTCCCAATAGAACCAAATATCGAAGCAGAAAATGATTTGTTTTTATGAGAATATTGGCCATTTAAATAAGAATAGCGATAGGTGAAATCATGAGTTATTCCAATATTAGCTTTATCAGCATTTTTTGCAGAAATAGTCGTAATAGAAATGACCCCGCCAATGGCTCCTGGTCCATATGTAACAGAACCTGGTCCGCTGATGATCTCAATTTTTTCAATATCTGAAAGGTCTTTATTTAGGATTTCGAAAAATGGGCCATTATTATATCTCAGGTTCATTTGTTCCCCATTAACTATCAAGAGAAAAGAATTATTTTGATCACTCATAATACCACGAATACCAATGCGAGGACCAAGCCAATGATTTACAAAGGTTCCACTAGGAACATAAATCTCCAGTAGGTCTAATAGATTTCTAGCAGGAGTGCTTTCAATATCTTGCTGTGTAATTATGGTTAGTGTTGCAGGAGTTTTTGAACGTTCAAGACCAGTTAAAGTACCGGTTTTAATTTGAATGTTCATTAATTCTTGAAAAGAGAGCTCAACAAGATCTTTAGCTTTTAAAGTTTCAGCTGTACTTTGTCCCCAAGAGAATGGTGATAGAAAAAACAGACATTGAATGATAATGCAATATTGTATAAGTTTTTTCATATAATTTCATTTAGTTACCAAATATACTTAAATATTTCATTTGTTTATGCTCGTATGCTATCTTTTTAATTTGGAATGGCTTGTATATGAGTTGTTTATTGCGGTTTGCTTTCAGTGCTTATTCCTCTTTTGAATTAACATCCAAAACACTAGAATATTTAATGGGTTGTCCTAATTTCTGGAGTAATCGGTTAATCTCAATTTTTAACTCGATGGTTTTTTCTTCTCTGTTGATCATGGTATCGTGCCAGCGTTGTAATTCACTTAATTGTTTGTTGATTTTTTCTTCTGCCTCCTTTCTTTTTGTAACATCTTGAACAGTTGAAATCATAATGTTTTGATCGATTAATGGAATATTATAAGCTAATACATAGCGTGTCTCACCTTTATTGGTAGTAATCTTTAGGTTGTTCCACCTCATTCTTTTTGGATCGCCACTCTGCATATCAGAAACGATTTTTGTTTTCATCTTATCATGATATTCTTTCTCAGGAAAAACTTTTTCAAAAAATATGCTCGTATTGGTTAATACCTCTTTGGGCCAGCCATAAATAGTTTCGAATAGTTTGTTTAAATATTTAACATTTCCATCATCAATAGTATTGACTGCAAAACCTATAGGCATATTTTCCATAATGGCTTCAATATAATTGTTTCGATTTTCAAGCTCTTCAAATATTTGTTTTCTTTCAGTAATATCTGCGGTGGACAATAATGCTCGTACCCTTTCTTTTGAGCTTTGGTCAATTTTTAAAGTAATATGGATATTTTTTACTTCTCCAGTTAAGGCTTTTACCTCAGCTTCTGATTCATAATAATTTTCACCATTAAAAACAGTAACTAATTCTTCTCTAAAAACATTGAAAGAATTTTTCGTAAATGTTTTGTCTAACTTCCCAATCAATTGTTCTTTGTTTTCTGCGCTATGTAATGCTAATGTGGCTTTATTAACATCGATTATTTTAACCATTTTTGTACAAGCAGATAATTCATTAGGAAACTCATCAAAGTACTTATTTAAATCTTTTACTCCTTTATTCTTAAGTGTATTAAAGAATTGAGTAAGTTCAGTGAAGTCCTCTTCCCATAAAGGTATAGGCGAATCATTAAATAATGTCTTGTATCGTATTTCACTATTTTGCAATGAAGCCAAGTTTTCCTTTTCTTTAGTAATATCAGTTACAAATGCAAAATAGTATTCAACTTCACCTTTATTATCAAAGCGAGGATGCACTAAAAGTTCTATAGGTACTCTAGAACCATCTTTTTTAAAATACTCCTTTTCATAGCTAACAGGCTTTTTTGTTCGATGAAGTTCTTGTAGTTTGATAGTTTCTGGTTCTTCCCACTCAGGAGGAGTTAATACCTTATTCCAATTCAGGTTTTGTAATTCCTCCTCCGTATAGCCAGTAATGGTTTGATAAGCTTTATTACACATGCCAAGCTTGCCATTAGGATAACCAATGGCTATACCAATAGAAGACTCTTTAACGATATCTGCCATGAGTTTTTCTCTGTCTCTACTTTGTTTTAGAGCCATTTCGGCATTCTTGCGTGAAGTAATATCTTGAACAATTCCTATTATTGATTTAACTTCATTTTTATCGTTTTTTTCAGGTTCACCTACAACATTTATCCATTTGATTCTGCCATCAGGAAATAGTAAACGATGTTCAATTTCCCAAGGAATTCCATTTTCTATACCATTATTGATATGGAGAAGATCCATTTCACTGTCATCTGGATGTACCACCTGCAGGAAGGTGTCTACAGTTAGGTTTCCTTTCTCTAATTCGAAAATTTTCAATAGTTCATCTGAGCCTGTCACCTCATTCGTTTCAATATGAATGTTCCAAAAGCCCATTTTAGCAATGACTTGACCTCTTTTAAGGCTTCTCTCACTTTCTTCAGCCCTTTCTTTGGCTTTTGTTAATTCTATTTCATGAAGTTTTTTCTCGTTGATATCAGTAAAGAGAACACCAAATTGGTTGGGTGCTGTTTGAAAGGCATTCACACGATAAAAAATATTTAATGGGCCAAACATAGCTTCAAAAGAGATGGGTTCTCCGGTAATCCCAACCTTTCCATATCGTTTAATCCAATAATCTTCCGAAGTAGGGAATAATTCGAGGAGGGTATGTCCTAGGGTTTGGTCATTTATTAAACCTGTTTGCTTTTCAAATGCAGGATTAGCCTCCATAAACCTTAAGTCAATAGGGTTTCCAGCTTCATCAATTATCACATCTTGAATGGAAAAACCTTCGCTCATACTCCCAAATATATCACGCAATTTTTTCTCAGTCTTTTTTAGATTCTCTATTTCTTCTTCAGCCTTTTTGAGTAAAATATGAGTTTCATCTACTGGCTTTTTAGCTGTTTTTAATTTTAGTAGTAAATTAACTTGTGCTATCAAATTGACTTCATCTATAGGACTGGATAAAAACGCGTCAGCACCCTCCTCTAAAGCTTTTATTCGTAGGTTTTTATCTTCTTCAGAAGAATAGATAAATACTATTGGAATGTGAGAAACAGAGGAGTCTATCTTTAATTCTTTGCAGAGATCAATGCCATTTTTCTTCGAAGCATTAAAGCTTAAAAATATGATGTCGGGTTGGTGGTCTTTGGCAAACAGGAGCAGGGATTCAGTACTTGGAACATTTATAAAATCCGAATCTGTCCATGTTTTCTTTAAAATGGATTGCAGTTTCGTTAATTGGTCATATAGTCCTTCAATGCTTAAAAAACGTATCATAATCACAGAATAATAGGGTTAAGACAAAATCTTTAAAAAAAATGGTAAGCAATAAATTACTGGCAATGATTGGTTATCTATGTTTGTGGTGATATAAATGTGCTTTAGTCAAGAGAACTAAAATAATAACAAAGTTCACCATTCAAATATAGTGAAATTTTACTTGATTTAAAGTTCTTCTCATGAGTTGATGGATTTCTAGATATTTCAGGTTAATTAGGTGTTTTGAGTGCTATCTTTATAATAAACCTTAAATAAAACATAAGCAAGTTCTTCAAAAATAGTGATGTAAGCAATATTCTTTACAAATTAAAGCAAAGAAAATAGTGCATATGATGAGGATTGGTTTTTGAAAATGACATAGCAAAATAGGGGAGAAATCTGTGATTATGGTTATGGTGCTTTTTTTACAAAAAAATTGCAGCAGTCTTTCATAATTCTGTTCATAATACTTTTGCATTTGATTTCAGGAGGAAGTGTTATCAAAATTTAATGAAGGTTTAATTTCTGATTAATCATTGTTCTATTTTATGTATCGATTAAAGGTGTTTTTATGAGGGATTTTACCATGTTAATTTGCTAGATATAATCGGAATTGTAATAGCAAATTAAAGAGGATTATAAATATGATAAGAAATCTTACATTTCTTTACCTGTAAAAACACTTTACAGCTTCTCTTTTTTAAAAGAAAATCAGCTTATTACAGTCTGTTTTTCATTCTTAATTTTCCCTTAACAAATCGCTTAATAAATTATCTCAATGCTATTAATAATATGACTACTTTTGCAGCCATTTTAAAAAGACCTAAATGCTGGATATTAGAAACATTGCTATTATAGCCCACGTTGACCACGGTAAAACTACCTTGGTTGACAAAATTTTACATCAGGTGAAATTGTTCCGTGACAATCAAGAAGTGAAAGAATTAATTCTTGATAATAACGACTTGGAACGTGAAAGAGGAATTACCATTCTATCTAAGAATGTGTCGGTTAGATATAAAGATACCAAAGTAAACATTATCGATACTCCCGGTCACAGTGACTTTGGAGGAGAGGTAGAACGAGTGTTAAATATGGCCAATGGAGTACTATTGGTAGTAGATGCTTTTGAAGGCCCAATGCCTCAAACTCGTTTCGTTTTACAAAAAGCTATTGAGTTGGGATTGAAGCCTATCTTGGTGGTGAATAAGGTAGATAAGCCAAATTGTGATCCTGAGGAGGCTGTTGAGAAAGTTTTCGACTTAATGTTCAGCTTAAATGCTACTGAAGATCAATTGGATTTTCCCGTTGTTTATGGTTCGTCAAAAGAAGGTTGGATGAGTGAAGATTGGCAAAAGCCAACTGAAGATGTTAAATATTTAATGGATGTGGTTTTAGAGCATATTCCAGTTTCCCAGCATGTAGAAGGTAGTACTCAAATG
The DNA here is from genome assembly GCF_013166635.1 of Lentimicrobium sp. S6. Taxonomy (NCBI): domain Bacteria; kingdom Pseudomonadati; phylum Bacteroidota; class Bacteroidia; order Bacteroidales; family Lentimicrobiaceae; genus Lentimicrobium; species Lentimicrobium sp. S6. The sequence continues at coordinate 51,327 of NZ_JABKBZ010000012.1, forward strand.
AGAATTACTTCCTTAGATTATTCTAGCTTTGTAGGTAGAATTGCTATTGGAAAATTAACTCGTGGGACTTTACAGTGGGGGCAGAATATTTCTTTAGTCAAGCGTGATGGAACCATTACTAGATCTAAAATTAAAGAATTATATGTTTTTGAAGGCTTAGGTAAAGAAAAGAAAAAAGATATTGTTCACAGTGGTGAAATAGTAGCTTTACTAGGAGTTGAAAATTTCGATATTGGTGACACTGTTGCTGCTTTTGAAGACCCTGAAGGATTGCCAGCTGTGAAGATTGACGAGCCTACTATGAGTATGCTTTTTACCATTAATAATTCACCATTCTTTGGGAAGGAAGGTAAATATGTGACTTCTCGACATATTAGAGAAAGATTATTTAAAGAGATTGAAAAAAACTTAGCTTTAAAAGTTAAGGAAACTGATTCTCCTGATTCATATAATGTATTTGGTAGAGGGATTCTTCACTTGTCAATTCTGATAGAAACCATGCGCCGTGAAGGCTATGAGTTTCAATTAGGTCAGCCTCAGGTTTTATATAAAGAAATTGATGGGGTAAAGCATGAGCCTATTGAGTTATTGACTGTTCATGTTCCTGAGCAATTTAGTGGAAGAGTGATTGAAATGGCTTCTCAGCGTAAAGGTGAAATGAAGATTATGGATACCAAAGGAGACCGTATTCATTTAGAATTTGAAATTCCATCAAGGGGTATTATCGGTTTGAGAAATAACATGCTCACAGCAACAGAAGGAGAGGCTGTAATGGCACATCGTTTCCTAGAATATCAACCTATGAAGGGGGAGTTGAATACGAGAAGAAATGGTGCTTTAATAGCCATGGAAACTGGAATGTCTATTCCGTTTTCTATAGATAAATTACAAGATAGAGGAGCTTTTCATATTGGACCTAACGAAGATATTTACGAAGGACAAGTTATAGGTGAGCATATCAGACAAGATGATTTGGTGATTAATGTTACTAAAACTAAGAAGATGAGTAATATGCGTTCTTCTGGTGCTGATGATAAAGTGGTTATTGTTCCTCCAATTCGATTTTCTCTGGAGGAAGCAATGGAGTATCTTAGAAAAGATGAATATTTAGAAGTAACCCCAGAATCTCTTCGTATTCGTAAGATTCTATTAAGTGAACATGATAGAAAAAGAGTAAGAAATAACAGAATCTAATTTTAGAATTTTGTTCCTTATAAATGGCTTCTCCTGGTATTAGGAGGAGCTTTTTTTGTAAAAAGAACACTAATGGATACTCAATTGTTTAGTTGTCATTAATTCGCCATTAAGTCTGTATTTAAAATCCTTAATATTTTCCTTACAATTACTTTTTCTATTATAATTAATGTCATACAAAGTATCATACTTCAATGTGCTTTCAATAAGAAGGAGGTAATTTGGTGAGTTTTCTTTAAAGTCAATAAATATGGTGTAAGAATTTTGTTCATTTAATACTCCTAGAGTTAAAGTGTCAATGAGTTCATCAAAATTATTTCTTTCTGTAATATAAGCGTTTAAAATAGAAGGAGAATCGAGATTTGGGTAGGATATAGAAATTGAAGAGCCAAACAATATTTCAAAAACATACAATTATGATCAAAATAATGCTTTAGGCTTGCTTAGCAATGCTAGTATTATAATTGGCAATAATAATGATCCAGACTATCTTGCCAATAATATAGATTATTATGATCCCCTATTTAGATTATCATCAAAAATAGAAAATGTAAATGGTGTAGACTATTCATACAACTATGATTACGACACTTACACCATCTCGCTCGGAAATGTTTTTCGAGTACATATAACACTCAAAACTATTTTATTACCTTTGTTAAATATCAGATAAATATAAAGTAGATGTACCTGATAAAGTGCTTAAAGTTAATAGTTTGGTGTGAATTCAGTCATGGGTTATTTTATGAAAAGCTAAGTATATACACCTCTAGCCTGAGGAGACCAGTGCAAGATATGATAGTTGAAAAAACACAGGATTATTTGTTTAGCTCAGCTAGAAACGATGCTGAATGGCCTTTTTTATTGGATGTTATTTTAGAAACACTTGAATTGAGAATATATGTTAGATAATCATTGTTGTAGACGTTCGGATTAGCATTGCTAGTTCCTTGTAGTCGTTTGCAATCGAGAACCTAGTGTGAGCTCAATGATTTAAACCCGAGTTATTGTGGTATTACACTATAGAAAAGAATTTACCTTAAGTTTGTTTCAGCAATTTCTCTTTTTTGGAGGAGGCAATTCGAATGATAGAGTCTGCTTTAGAATGAAGTCCTTTCTTAAAGTAAATACTTGCTAATAAGTAATAAGGTTCGCTATAGTCTTGGGCATTATTTATGGCTTTCTTTAAGCTTTTCTCGCTGGATAAGGTGTCGCCAAAATAAAGTTCAGCCTGAGCTTTATAATAAAATACCTTATCATGGTTTGGATTGATTTTACCAACAGAATCAAAAATGAGATAGGCATTCAGTCGGTCATCCATATTCCAAAGGATTAGAGATTTCCCAAAAAGGGCAATATTATTTCTAGTATTTAGTTTTAAAGATTGATTGAAATATATAAGTGCAGTAGACCAATCATCTAGATAGTATTGGCAGTAACCCAAATAAGCTATGGCCACATCATTTCTTGGATTTATTCTGGCAGATTTCTGAAGAGGGATGAGTGCTTTTTGATATTGGGCTTGAAAAAACAATTCTTTTCCATTCTCTAGAAGAATAAGATCTGCTCGCATTCCTGTTTGACAAGAAGCCAAGGTGAAAAATAGTGATATGAGTAAAATGGTTTTTTTCATTTGAATAAAAAGAGGAGTAAAATTAGTAAAAAATCAGTTCTAATGACTAAAGCGTATTTATATTCAAAAAAAAAGCTTGGTTTGTATTGTGTTGATAATCAATGGTGTGATAATTATTGATTTGTTTTGAAATTTCTTTTTTATACATTTGTTTTATAATATGTGATCTGTGAAAACTAAATTAGCGTATATCTATTCATTCCTTGTGGCATTTATTTCGGTAAATGGTTACTCACAGTGTGATATGCAAGTTAATTTTGAAGATTATACCACAAATGGAATGTCTTCTTTTATTGAATGGAATACCATAGATGACAATACCGTAGTATGTAGTTCATCTGATTGGCAACCTTCTTTTTTAGTGAATAATGATACCTTGTTAAATGTTAAGATCACAGGAGAGGTTTATGTGAATCCAATCATTAATGATGATGATTTTATCGGCTTTGTTTTTGGTTATAAATCTCCAAACATTAACACTCAAAGCAACGATAATCATTTTTATTTGTTTGATTGGAAAAAAGAAGGTCAATATTGTCCTGTGGCATTTGGTAGTTTTTATGCCAACGAAGGCTTTAGCTTGGTTGAAGCAAAAGGGTTAATAGAGGAGGATCCTGTTTCTACATATCGCCATTTTTGGGGGCATTTGAATAATGAAAATTTCAACTTATTAGATTATCGTTACAGTAGTAATATGGGTTGGGAATACAGCACTATTTATCAATTCGAACTTATTTATACCTATAAAAAAGTAAAGATTAGTATAGATGGTGAGTTAATATTTGAAATGGATGGCTGTTTTGACCCCGGTCTCTTTGGTTTATATAGTTTTAATCAAAATGCTGTTGTTTATCAGAACATATCTATTGAGCAATATTATCAAATTCATATTGATAATGAACAAGATATTTATTGTGAAGGGGAGAGTGTTGGATTTCATTTTATAGATCCAGATTGTGCTGATTTACCGCCTAATACTGTTTCTTTCCAATGGAATTTTGGTGATGATACTGAATTTTCGCAAGATTTAAATCCACAACATACTTTTGCTGAACCTGGAGATTATAATGTAGAATTATATTTAGAGAATCTATTTGGATGTATTGATACTATCCGTCAAGGTATTCACATCGAAGCAAACCCTAGTTTTGTTCAAGTGCCACATGATGTGGAGTGTTTTGTTGGTGATGATATTTATTTTGTGGTAGAGGCGAGTAATGCCTTAAACTACCAATGGTATTATAAAGATCGTGAAATGGACTCTTTTGTGATCTTACAAAACGATGGTTATTTTTCTGGTGTTCGTTCCGATACTTTAAGAATTAGTGATGTGAGGTTGCCATTTGATAAAATGGAGTTTTTGTGTTCTATAAATGGAGATTGTTTAACCAATATCTCATCAGAAGCCGCTGAAATCATTATCACAGATATTCCAATAAGGGCTAATCTTGATGTGGATTCCAAAAGTGTTTGTGCTCAGGATTCTAGCTACTTAATTTTGTCACTAAAAGAATTTTATAATATAGAAAAAGCACGTATTCTCTTCGAATATGATCATGAAAACTTGCAATTATTAGATTTTACATCTTATAATAATCATATTAATTATAGTTATCAGGAAGAGGATGGAAGATTAGAAATCCATCTAGAGAGAATAGGAGCCTTACCTTTTGGGGAGGCCATTATTGCGGCATTTGAATTTCAGTCCATTGGAAGTGTTAATACCATAGCTGAATTTAATTGGGTGAAAGATAGTACTTGGTTTATTGACATAACAGGTGATACCATTCTAGATATATTATCGAATACAGCCATCTCTATTAATCAGCCTATTACTTGGGATATGAATGATTCTATTTCACTTTGCTATGGTGAAAGTATTAATATTGAAAGCGATGACTTTAATCAAATTATTTGGAGTACGGGGGCTACAGGTAATGAAACGCTTGTCGTTGATGATGGGGAATATTGGGTTAAATTTGAAGATTATAATTCTTGTATCTCGGCAGACACTTTCTATTTTAATTCCAAACCATTGCCCCAGGAGCCATTGGCAATTCATATTTTGAACGACTTTTACTGTGCCAATGAGGACTCCATTAGATTCTCTATAGATGGTGGTTTAGGTGCAGAATTGGAGGTGCATTATAATGATATTTATAAATATTTTGCGGAGCCTTCTGATGAATATCGATTTCCTAATCAATCAGAATCTTTTGAAATATCAGCAGCATATATCAATGACTGCGGAACCTCATCAATAATAAGTCAGAATGTAGAAGTGCATCCAGTAGTCATTCCCAAAGTAAAAATTGACTTTAGTAATAATGAATTGTTTTCAGGTGAAACCATTAACTTTTCTGCTATTCCTGAAAATGAAGGAGAAGAACCTCAATATTATTGGCTAATGGATCAAATCATTGTTCAGTTTGGAGAAAGTTCAGTATTTCAAACTTCAGATATTTTAAGTAACCACAGATTGGATGTTATTATGTATTCTAATGCAGAATGTCTAGATGTCCAAGATTCTGCTTATGCTTCTGTTTTTGTGAATGCAATTGATCAGTTTCAGTACTATATTCCAAGTCTAGTTATAGCCAATGGTGATGGTAAGAATGATGAGTTTAAAGTAGATTTTATCAATACTGATTTTGAAGAGTTTGAAATACAAATCTATGACTTATTAGGAAAACTAGTGTTTGAAACCAATGATCCAGAGCAAGGGTGGGAAGGTGAGAATACCAGCTTTAACGGGAAGGCTGAAATGTTTGCTTATAGAATAAAATTCAAACATATTGGACAGCATGAAAAGTTAATCACTGGGAAATTCATTCTAAGAAAATAGTTGTTTTTACTGGTAATAGTGTAAATTTGTATTTTAAGAAATAATTTACATCATTCATATTCGGAATGTCACTTTCGAATTAAACCATTATATATGAAAAAGCATATTCTATCTATTTTATTAAAATCACTATTTATTTTTCTCTTAATTATTCCAACTTCATTAGCGGCACAAGAATCTAGGTTTACCAAAAATCTTTTGGATGATAATGGTCTAAAACAAGGCCTTTGGTCAGAAACAAATGGAAGCAAAAAGGAGCAAGGAAAGTATGTTGATAGCGTGAAAGAAGGTCAATGGGTGAGGTTTAATGAAAAAGGGTCTATCAAAAAAATAGAAAACTATGCTAATGGCAAACTAGATGGATTTGTCATTATCATTGATAATAGAGGATATATTCAAAAATCAACTTCTTATATCGATGGGATTAAAGATGGAAAAGAATTGGAGTTTACTTATGGAGGAAGAATTACTGGACAAAAAACTTGGACTGAAGGCTTGTTAAATGGTAAGGTTGAGATTTTCTATGATAATGGAAAGATTCAAGAAAAAGGGATGTATTTTAAAGGTAAACGTAATGGGAAAACCAAATGGTATGATTACGATGGGAAAATGATAGCGGAGTATCAGTATAAAGAAGGTAGTATGGAAGGTGACCAAAGGTCATTCTACCCAAGTGGTGAACTAAAGAGCATCGAATCTTATGAGAACAACCTTCCAGAGGGAGAAAAAATAGAGTATTATAGCAACGGTCAAATAAAATTAAAGGGTGGAAATAAAAATGGTTTAAAAGAGGGGGAGTGGATTGAATACGATGAAAAAGGTAGTCAAACCAATGTTCTCATGTATAAAAAAGGGGAATTAAAAAAATAATTTTATTTTCATAGAATATTTACACTTAGATTCTGAGTTTTTACTAATTTTAGCAGATAAATATGTCTTGGTTAATTATACTCATCTTATTATTGGGAGGTTTAATATTACTCCTTCTTGAACTACTCGTAGTTCCTGGTACAACTGTAGTTGGAGTTATTGGCTTCATATTAATGGCAGTTGGAATATGGCAATCTTATATCGAATATGGTTGGGTTTGGGGTTCTATGATTTTGTTATTCACCCTTTTGGTATCTTTGGGAAGCCTTTATTATAGTTTACGGTCTAATACCTGGAATAAGGCCATGTTGAAAACAAGTATTAAGTCAAAAGTGAATACAGAGGCCAATGCACTGGCTATTGGTTCTGTGGGGGTAACTACCTCAATTATCAATCCAATGGGAAAAGCCTTATTTGATAATAAGTTTTATGAGGTTTCTAGCCATGGTGAGTTTATTGAAGCCGAGAAAGATGTGAAGGTAGTGGCCATTGAAGGAAATAAAATCTTCATCAGCCTGAATACATAAAAAAGAATTTTTTAATCAACTAAAAGAAAAAAAATGGACGCAAGTGTTGGTGTATTAATAGCAATGATTATTGGAGGAGTGATTCTGTTATGGATTTTACTCTATTTTATACCTGTAGCTCTTTGGTTTTCTGCATTAGTTTCTGGTGTTAGAATATCATTGTTACAATTGGTTTTAATGAGATGGAGAAAGGTTCCACCTCAAATAATTGTAACAGCAATGATTGCTTCTAAAAAAGCAGGAATTGATTTAAAACGAGACGATTTGGAAGCCCATTTTCTTGCAGGGGGACAAGTGAAGCGAGTAGTGGATTCCCTCATTTCTGCTGATAAAGCCAATATGGGACTAGATTTCAATACGGCAACTGCTATTGATTTGGCTGGTCGTGATGTGTTTGAGGCAGTTCAAATGTCAGTAAATCCAAAAGTAATTGATACTCCACCTGTTACTGCCGTTGCAAAGGATGGTATTCAGTTAATAGCTAAAGCTCGAGTAACTGTTCGTGCCAACATTCGTCAATTAGTGGGTGGAGCAGGTGAAGAAACTGTTTTGGCAAGAGTTGGAGAAGGTGTTGTCTCTTCTATTGGTTCTTCTGATTCGCATAAATCTGTATTGGAAAACCCTGATTCTATTTCAAAAGTTGTATTATCTAAAGGATTAGATGCCGGTACGGCCTTTGAGATTCTTTCTATTGATATTGCAGATATCGATATTGGGAAGAATATTGGAGCAGTTCTTCAAATGGACCAAGCCAATGCCGATAAAAATATTGCCCAAGCCAATGCTGAAAAACGTAGAGCTATGGCCGTTGCTCAAGAACAAGAAATGAAAGCCCTTGCACAAGAAGCTAGAGCCAAAGTAATTGAAGCAGAAGCAGAGATTCCTAAGGCATTAGCAGAAGCGTTTAGATCTGGTAATCTTGGGGTGATGGATTATTATAAATTTGAAAATATTAAAGCCGATACAGCAATGAGAGAGAGTATTTCAAACCCTACGAATAAACCTAAGGGTGGCGCAAAAAAATAAGGTAGATAAATAATGATTAAGAAGCGTTTATGTCTCACCTGAAGCATAAACGCTTTTTTTATAAAAACAGACCATGTCAGCACCAGAGTATATAAAGAATAAACAAGGACAACTTCAAGAAAACAAGTATTATGATTTCAAAATATTGAAGACAACAATAGCACCCGATGAGATGTTATATTTTATTATTGAAGACCCCTTTGGTCAGAAACATATGATGGAAGCTGAGTGTTATGAATCTTTTGGATTTAATATAGGAGATGTCATTCCAGTGAGGATAGATAGAATTAATTGTAAAGGTCAAGTGTTTTTTGAACCCAAACATCCATTATATAGTGAAGGAGAAATATATACCTGCAACTATATTGGTCAAGAATGGAAGAAGAATAAATTTAATGAGGAAGAACTGTTTTTAGCCATTGAAGGACCTGATGGTATAAAGACATTATTGCAAACCATTTCGCATCATCAAGAAAAAAAAGGATATCAGGTGAAAACCATTAGGTGCAAAATAAGAAAGATAAGCAAAGGAAAACTGAGGATGTCACAGTATTTAGATTAGCATTTTTTATATCTTCAGTTTCTGTTGTTTGAATGTTGTAGCGTTTAAAGGAGAATGAGGGAATGAGAGAATGAGAGAATAAGTTGAGTATTGATGCTTTTGCATTTTACTACTAAAAATGAATACCAATGAAAAGATTAGAACCTTTTATCAATTATATAGATAAAGTAGCAGATGAAAAAGGGGCCACTTTATACAAGAAAGTACTGAAAGAATTTGATCAAAAAAAAGTCGCTTCAGATATTTATCAAGGAATTCCAAACATGGAACTCATGCTTGGAATGAAATCAATTTTACAAACAAATTTAAAAACACAGAGTAATGTATTTACTGCAGCCACTCTTGCATTTATCTATCCTTATAAAGAACCACCAAAGGAAGTTAAAGATAATTATGGAGAAGAAATCCATCGGATTTTAGAAGGAGTTCAAAAGGTAAGAGCCGTAAAGCATGATAAAGCACTAGGACAAGCCGATATGCAAAGACAATTGGTGCTCAGTCTTGCTCGAGATACTCGTTCTCTTTTGATTTTGCTATCGGCTAGTCATTACCTCCTCCGGAATTATGAAAAAATCCAATCCTTTGAGCAAAAGGTTCAGGTGCTCAATGGAGCCATTACTGTTTTTATTCCCATTGCACATCGGCTGGGTTTCTATGTGATAAAATCGGAAATGGAAGATTTGGTTTTGAGTATACAAGAACCTGAAATATACGATAGCATTAAAACCAAACTTGCAGAAAGTGAAAAAGAGAGGAATAAAATCATCAATAAATTTATTGCTCCATTAATTATGGAAATGAATGCACAAGGTTTGCAGTACAAGATTAAAAGCAGGCTTAAGTCCATCAACTCTATCTATACTAAGATGCAGAAGCAAAATATCCCTTTTGAAAAGGTTTATGATTTGTGGGCTATTCGATTAATACTGGATAGTGATAAGGAGAAGGAAAAAGAAACTTGTTGGCATGCTTATTCGATTGTGACCAATCTTTATGAATCTAGTTTGAGTAGAATGCGGGATTGGATTACTATGCCAAAAGGATCTGGCTATGAGAGTTTGCATACCACGGTAAAAGATGAGGATGGCAGATGGACAGAAGTACAGATTCGCACTGCTAGGATGGATGAGGAAGCGGAAAACGGTATGGCGGCCCATTGGCGCTATAAAGGAGGCAAGGGAAGTCAAGGCATTGATTTCTGGTTGAGTGAAATTAGAAAAGCTATTGGTGATGAATCTAAGATTAAAGATTCAGGTCAAATTCAGCCTGATAAATTTACTAACGAGGTTTTTGTTTTTACACCTGGTGGTGATTTAAAAAAACTAAAATATGGAGCTACGGTATTGGATTTTGCCTATTCCATACATAGTGAAGTGGGAAATAAGTGTATCAATGCCCAAGTCAATGGAAAAGTAGTCCCCATAAAGCATGTGCTTCGTAATGGTGACCAGGTGAGTATTATTACTTCAAAAAATCAAAAGCCTAGTGTAGATTGGATCAATTTTGTAGCCTCCTCAAGAACGAAAACAAAAATTCGTAAAGCATTAGATGTACAGAGAACCATTGATATCAAACGAGGGAAAGAAATATTAGAAAGAAAGTTTAAAAATTGGAAACTAGATTTTAATCAGAATGTAATCGATGAATTGGTACATAAACTAAAACTAAGAGAGCATTATGAGTTGTTTCAAAATATCGCTTTGGAGAAAATAGATCCTCTTGATTTGAAAAAACTCATCCAAGAGGAAGAAAATGAGGAGGATAAACATATTACTACTTCCTTCGATTCACTAAATGACAGCTTGCATGAAGTAGAAGAGGATGAGTTAGAATCTTCTCATCAAGATGTTTTGGTCATTGATAAGATTGATGGCATTAATTTTCAATTGGCTAAATGTTGTAGCCCCATACAAGGAGATAAAATTTTCGGCTTTGTTACTGTTACCAAAGGAATATCGGTACATCGTAATACCTGTCCCAATGCTGCAGAAATGAGGAAACGGTATCCTTATCGAATCATAGAAGCTAAATGGCGTGCTAATAATAAGAAAGTCAATTTTAAAACCAGCATTAGTATTTTAGGTACCGATACAATGGGACAAGCCAATCGCATTACACAAGTGATATCTAATGAAATGAAAGTGAATATTATTTCCATGAATTTTATCTCAAAAGGAGGTTTATTCGAAGGAAAAGTAGGATTGTTGGTTCAAGATAGTCAGCATTTAGAGGCGCTTTTAGAGAAACTCAAATCGATAAATGGTATCAATCAGGTATTTAGATTGGATTCATAAAAGCGTATGGAAATTAGGAATTATTTCCTAATTTTGCAGCTCATGGGATATTAACTCAGTTGGTTTAGAGTGTTACCTTGACAGGGTAGAAGTCACTGGTTCGAATCCAGTATATCCCACAGATTTAGCCTTGCTTTTGCAGGGCTTTTTTTGTTCTGAGTAGCTTAGTTTCCTAAAGTGAGTTGGTTGTGATTTATGAATCCCAAAATCTTATCATTCCACAAATTTCCCTAAATTTGCTCACATGTCCATAACCAAAGAAATAAAGAAACTTTTAAAACAGGAATTCGCAGAGTTTGAGATAGTATTTAAGGAAGCTATGAATACCGATGTGGCTCTTCTCGATGTGATACTCAAATATCTCTATAAGCAGAAAGGTAAGCAAATGCGTCCTATGTTTGTCATGTTGACTGCTCATATTTCTGGTGAAATAAATCCCGCAACCTATAGAGCTGCTTCTTTGATAGAATTGCTTCATACTGCAACTTTAGTACATGATGATGTGGTGGACGATGCCAACGAAAGGAGAGGGTTCTTTTCATTAAATGCACTCTGGAAGAATAAGATAGCGGTGCTATCTGGTGATTTTTTGTTGTCAAAAGGCTTAATGTTATCCTTGAACCATGATGACTATCATCTATTAAAGATAGTCTCAAAGGCCACTCAGGAGATGAGTGAGGGAGAATTATTGCAAATAGAGAAAGCGCGCCGATTAGATATTACGGAGGAGGTTTATTTTGAAATCATTCGCAAGAAAACGGCCAGTTTAATTGCCAGTTGTTGTGAAGTGGGTGCAGCTTCGGTAAATGCCTCAGCAGAAGTGGTGGAGAAAATGCGTTTGTTTGGAGAAAAAGTAGGACTAGCTTTTCAGATTAAAGATGATATTTTCGATTTTAAAACAGCAGGAGATATCGGAAAACCAAAAGGAATAGATGTTAAAGAGCAAAAGATGACTTTGCCATTAATATATATGCTTCAGAATATGGATTCCTCTGAAAAGCGAAAAGTCATCAGAACCATAAAGAAACACCATCAGAATCCAGAAAAAGTTCAGGGAATCATAGCACAAGTAAACCAGAGTGGAGGAATTGATTATGCAAAATTTAAAATGAATGAATTGGTAGATGAGGCTTTAGCACTCTTAAATGGACAAGAACCTAGTCCTTATCTTGATGCTTTGAGAGGTTTGGTGGAGTATTCTATTTCTCGGGAGAAGTAGGTTCTTTTAGTGGGAGGTAAATTCTTCGGTTAAATGTTTTGTTGACACTCTAAATGGTAATAGGTCACGCCCAGCCAAAGAGACGCAAAGAATTATGAAGCATTAATCTTTTACCATTTTTAGCATTCTTTACAACCCAATTTACTATTTTTAGCCATTTATCACTCGGTCTCCAGCTCGGCAGCTCTTCATTTCCTTCCTTCAACAGGACTTTTAAATTGGGAGTAGGAGTACTAAATAATTACTTTCTTTTAATTTACACATAAAAGAAAACAGCTACAAAATGCGCAATACTGCCTAGTAATACGAAAACGTGGAAAATGGCGTGATTATAAGGTAGTTTGTGTAGCAAATAAAAGATAGCTCCAATACTATAGCTTACTCCTCCAGCTATTAACCAGAAGAGTCCAGGACCGCTGAAGCTTTCTATCAATGGCTTAATGGCAATAATGATCATCCAGCCCATCAATACATAGATGGCAGTAGAAATTTTGTCGAAGCGACCAGTAAAAAACAATTTGAGGATGGCTCCGGTGATGGCTAATCCCCAAATGACTCCGAATAGTGACCAACCCCAAGGGCCTCTTAGTGTAACGAGTAAAAATGGAGTATAGGTTCCTGCTATCAAAAGAAAAATACTACTGTGATCAAAAACATTGAGTTTCAATCGTGTCTTTTTCTTTTTGGTCGCATGAAATAGGGTAGAAGCAGCGTATAAAGTAACCAATGTTGCTCCATAAATACTAAAACTTACGATATGCCATGCTGTTCCATATATGCTTGCAAACACCACCAATAATACCAATGCAGGAATACTGAGTGCCAAACCTAAGCCATGAGTTAGGATGTTCCAAAACTCTTCTTGTTTGCTATAATCTCTTGCTTTTATTTTCATATTCACTTTTTTTTGCCACTAAGGCACGAAGAATTTATTCATAAATTTACAATTCTTCAACTCTGAAACATTTCTTTTTAAGTCACTAAGTCTATCGATCCCCCAATCTCCCCACCTACATCAACTTTTTTAGCAACCATAACTTCAATCCATTATAGGGTGCATATTTTACAAATGGCTCAAACCAATTTGTTTTTTGAATGATACTTTTTTGATGACTAAAGGCTTTAAAACCATTTTCGCCATGATAATTTCCCATTCCTGAGTATCCCACTCCTCCAAAGGGTAGTCCGGGATTGGTTAGATGCATGATGCATTCGTTTAATCCACCTCCACCAAAGGAAAGCTCACTGAAAACTCGTTTACTCGTACTTCTCTTGTGGGTGAATAAATAGAGTGCCAGTGGCTTTTCACGAGATTTAACCTGCTTAATGGCCTCCTCTAAATTTTCATATTCTATTATGGGTAATATAGGTCCAAATATTTCTTCTTGCATCACCTTGTCATTCCATTCGATATGATCCATGATGGTAGGGGAGATATATAAATCTTTCTCATCGGTTTCTCCACCGAAGATGATTTTCTTTTCGTCTAATAATGCAAGTAAGCGATCGTAATGTCGATTATTTATAATTCTTACAAAGGCCTCACTTTTTTGAGGATGTTCACCATGAATTTTTTTGATTTGTTTGATGAGTTCCGCTATTAATTTTGCTTTCACACTTTTATCAACGAGAATATAATCTGGAGCCACACAAGTTTGACCACCATTAAGGAATTTCCCCCAAGCTAGTCTTTTGGCTGTCATTTTAATGGAAGCGCTCTTGGTTACTAGAGCCGGACTCTTACCTCCAAGTTCCAAAATCACTGGGCAAAGATGCTCAGCTGCAGCTTTCATCACTATCTTACCCACTATAGCGCTACCGGTATAGAATATCTTATCAAATCGAAGTTTGAGGATTTCCGTGGTCTCCTCAATGCCGCCTTCCCAAACTTGCATATAATGAGTAGGAAAATTCTCATTGATGATTTTCGCCATGACTTGGCTGGTATATGGAGCCAATTCACTGGGTTTAATGATAACAGTATTTCCAGCTGCCATGGCTGAAATCACAGGTTGTAATGACAAAAGATAGGGGTAATTCCAAGCCCCTATCACTAAAACATTCCCAAGAGGCTCGGGCATGATATAGCTAGAACCTAAGAAATTGGCCAGATTGGTGGAGATGTATTTTTTCGTCGACCAAAGTTTGATATTCTTGAGGTGATGAATCAGTTCTTCATAAATCATTCCTAACTCTGTGGCATAGGTTTCAAATTCTGATTTCTTAAAATCCTTAAAGATGGCTTTGTATAATAAAGCTTCATTAGATTTTAAAACGGATTGAAACTTTTTCAATTGTTCTTTGCGAAAATGAAGTGGTTTGGTCGCATTGGAATTAAAAAAATCCTGCTGACTTTTTATGATTTCTTGATAATTCATGCCCTAGTATTAATTAAATTCAAGTTCTAATTGAGCTTGACGATATTCTTTTTTTACTAATATTTGAATCATGATGTCTAATGATTCATGTAAATGTGATTTTATCTTTGCTGCATCATAAATACCATCTAAAACGGTCATCCCCAAAACAATGCTCAGTAATAATCGCGCCGTTTTCTTGGCGTCAATAGCTATGGCCATATTTTGTTGTTTCAGCTCTTCTTTAAGCAATAACTCCAAATAATAACCTTTCTTATAAAAATGTCTATTGATTTTATATTGTATGGAGTCTTGTGATGCTGCCGATTGAAAAAGGAAACGAAAATAAGCCAATAAATCTTTGCGAGAGGTTAGTTCCAGTAATTCCTCATAGGGGCTAATCAAATGCTCCACAAACTCACCCAGCTTGTCTTTCAGATTTTTCTCCTGACTATAATCGAAATCCGATTCATTAAAATAATTGAAGAAAAATCGATTTAAAACCTCCTCATATAAATCATTTTTCGATTTGAAATGGTGATAAAAGGCACCCTTAGAAATACCACAATGGCTCACTATATTTTGAATAGAAACTTCTTTATAGCCCTCGTTTATAAAGAGCTGAAAAGATTGAGTAAGAATGTTTTCCTTAGTTTTCATACTGCAAAGATACGGTAAATACCGACTGATTGGTATGGCAAGTGTTTAATGTGATGATTTACTGAATGATTTTATTCTAAAATTCTAACTTCAGTAGTACAACAACCATAATAAAAAAACATTCTATCCTTCAATGTGAATACCATTTAAGTTTTATAAATTGCAAGAGTAAAATCTGAATACCATAAAATGTAAATATTGAAA
The DNA here is from genome assembly GCF_013166635.1 of Lentimicrobium sp. S6. Lineage (NCBI taxonomy): Bacteria > Pseudomonadati > Bacteroidota > Bacteroidia > Bacteroidales > Lentimicrobiaceae > Lentimicrobium > Lentimicrobium sp. S6. The sequence continues at coordinate 66,718 of NZ_JABKBZ010000012.1, forward strand.
ACACCATTTAAAATATCTTTTAGGCAAGAATTGGATGATACGCCAAATAATGCTGTTTTAAAGAACTTTTGGTTAAGTTTTAAAGATTCCTATTGTGATGAAATGTTTTATAAAAGGAAAAATGAGATATTGATTGAAAACGATTTCTTTAGATTAAAACCAGATTTTAACTTTAATCTATGGATAGGAATTGGGAATGCAAGACTTATAATAAAAGAAAAAGAAGGACTAAGACTTGTTGAATATACTATTGATTATACTCGTTTAACAATTACTTATTTTTTAATAATAATTTTATATCCTTTAATCTTATTAAAGGGTGTTGGAGATATTGAGTTCCCTCTTTACTTTGCTTTAGGTTTATTGATATTGGCCTTTTTTAGGCATGCTATCTCTTTTTTAAGGCATTTGTCTTTATTTAAACGAACTTTAAATTATGGTACTGGCTATATAGGTAACTATGATTGGGAGACTATTCTAATGAATAAAACTGATAATGAATTGCTTGAAATGAAAAATGGGACTAGACAGTTGCCAGAAGCTGTTATAAGACTTGTTGAAGTTGAAATAGAAAACAGGAAATATAGTTTTGATAATGAGTGATTCTGATATTGTAATAAATAGAGCTTTGCTCTTCAGCTTATACTATATCTATGAGCAAAAAAAAGTAAGTACAGTCAAAGGTTGTAATATTATTATTATGTTTGTAAACCAATTATTAGGTCTATTTTTTAATTTCAAAATTTAAAGAAAAAGAAAAGATTATAATGAATTTTTGTCATTTCGCTAGAGTCATTTTATACTTTACAATAATTTGGAAACCAGGAATCATAGCGAAGCGATATGGGTTGAAAATTAGCGGATAGGGTTACCCATTTAAGTCTCGTGTAATTTAATCGAAGCGTAAGCAATCGGTTTATGCTCTACGCATCTCTGAATGATTTTATCTAAAATTGATTGGCGATGATTCCTTCTGTTAAATCTAAAGAAATATTCGTCAATATAGTTTTGTAGGTATTCTTTGTTGCAATATGAATGTACACCTCTTAGCCAATTTTTAAAATTCCTAATCTGAATATGTAACATTTTGAAATTCTTGCCATTATCAGATAGTGTTTGTGTCAAATTCGGATAATTTTCCTTGAGAGGCTTATACCCAGCCCATCCATCAACCAGCACCATTGCATCATTCTTAATATGATGGTCAAAGATAGGTTTAAGTGATTTTGAACTATAATCTTGGATTACTTTCGCATAACCTCTTCCTGATTTGCCATCTCTATGCTCAAATGCAATAACAACTCTTACCTTTTTGTCACTTTTGCTTCTGCCTTGCTCACCTGTTTGCGGTGTGCCTTTCTCAAACTCATCAACATGAACTTCATCCTCTAATGGGATTTGTTCACTGCTTTTCATTGCTACTTGCACTTTTTGTCTAAATAGCCAAGCTGTCTTTTGCTTAACCCCGAAATGTTCTGCTAACCAAATGCTGTTTGCCCCTTTTTTACTTGTAACAATCTCATACTTCATCTCAAAAGCTTTCTCTATTCCAAACTTTAATTTATGAAACAAGGTTCCTGTTGGGGTAGATTCATCATATCCACACTTACTACATCTAAGACTTGCTGGCTGCTTTCCCTTTATAAACAAATGAGAATCACATCTTGTACAGCTATAGCCTTCGCTCCACTTAAGCTCTGCTAAAAAATTACAGCAATCTTCTTTTGTTGTAAATCTTTCTTTAAACGTCTGTCTATCAATGTCTTTTAGTATCCTAGTCGTTCCTGAATTTGAATACAATTTACAAATTAATATACTCATATACAACTATTTGTGAACTAAATGGGTAACCCTATTTTTTTTATTGAAACCCTTTGTTGCTGTTTTGTAGGGCTTCATCATAAATGCTATTGTTTACAGCTATTGATGGCAGCATTTCTTTAGATGCTAATCATCTTGCTCTTACCTCGATTACTCTTTTGAATTTAGAGCCGAGCTTAATAGTTCCGCCGCTGGCTATCTCCTCCCAGCCTTTTGTTTCTTAGTAATACTGAGAATCTTTCAAGGCTTTCTGGAGGCCAGTATACATATGAGTTTTTGGTTTTCGGCTCTCTACTGATTTGTAAACCGGATGATTAGCAAGTGAGGGTTTAATTAATTCAGCTATTCCCTCAAAACTTCTTTTATAAGATTGTATTATATATTCCGTTGATTTTTCAGACTTTTGGGGTTTACTTTTCCAGTAATAATATGGCTTGATAACAAGAGAAGGGCATCAGTAAGAAGGTTGTTAAATTTAGCATATTCTTTGGGTTTGATGGTAGCAGATTTCTTAATCTCAGTATAGGTTTACTCTATCGTATCAAGGTGATAATAATCGGGCTCTAATCCGTCTTCAGATATGTTTTTAATGGCTTCAGTGACTTGGTCGATATTGTAAAATTCTAACCAAGCGAAATGATTATCTCTTCTTTTATAAAATTCATGTAGTACATCAACAGCAAATAACTTTTGATTGATAGCTAAGATTTCTCCTGTATCTAGTATTTCAATAATAGCATTTTTAATATCTCCAATTTCGGATTTCTGGATTTTTTTATCCGGCTTAAATTCAGTTGTATAGGGATTGCTTGTGGTTCTGATTTAGGATTGCAGGAATTTTAAATCAATAAAAATGCAAATGAAATATGTTTTAAAATATGTGTCATTGTCTGGGTTTTAGTTAATAAATTTACAAATCGTTTTTTGACAATCAAATTATTCATTTATAGTGTTTTGCGTGACGTAAATAAGTGTATCTTTGCCGCGAATTAAAAAGCCAGATTTATTGGCTTTTGGAAAAAAACACAGTGAATGAATTTTAAAGAAATGGGCTTGGCCCCTGAAGTATTAAAAGCCATTGGTGAGCTTGGATTCGAATCACCTACTCCTGTTCAGGAAAAATGTATTCCGTTTATTTATGAAAGTACACAGGACTTAATTGCCAATGCCCAAACAGGTACTGGTAAAACAGCTGCCTTTGGATTACCTATATTAGGAAATATAGAACATTCAGATAAAAGTGTACAGGCACTTATTTTATCTCCAACACGAGAACTAGCCGTTCAAATAGCAAATGATATTAAAGCATACTCAAAATACTCAAATTTGGTTGATGTGATTGCCGTTTATGGTGGAGCATCAATGGAAACCCAAGTTAGAGAATTAAATAAAGGAGGCCAAATTGTAGTAGGTACTCCTGGTAGAGTTGCCGACTTAATAAAAAGAAGAAAACTAAAAGTAGGGAATATTAAGTATCTAGTTTTAGATGAAGCAGATGAGATGCTCAGTATGGGTTTTAAAGATGAATTAGATGATATTTTATCAAATACTCCATCTACTCGTCAAACTCTACTTTTTTCGGCTACTATGCCAAAAGGAGTAGCGGCTATCTCTAAAAATTACATGACCGATCCTGTTAAGATAGCGCTTGGAAAGCAAAACCAGGGAGCTGATAATGTGAGTCATATTTATCATCAAGTTCAGGCTAAAGATAGATATGCAGCATTAAAAAGAATTGTAGATATGAATCCTGGAGTGTATGGGATTGTATTTGTTAGAACTCGTCGTGATGCGCAAGAAGTAGCTGAGAAATTAATGCAGGATGGTTATAATGCCGATGCATTACATGGTGATTTATCACAGCCACAAAGAGAGTATGTAATGGCTCGTTTTAGAAGCAGAAACCTTCAGTTGTTAGTGGCTACAGACGTGGCAGCTAGAGGCTTAGATGTAGATGACTTGACTCATGTAATCAACTATAATATTCCAGATGATACAGAAGTATATGTTCACCGAAGTGGTAGAACAGGTAGAGCAGGAAAGAGTGGTATCAGCATTTCTATTATCCATGGTCGCGAGCAAGGTAAGATTAGAATTATTGAGCGAATGATTGGTAAGAAGTTTGAGAAAAAGCCAGTTCCAAATGGAAAAGATATTTGTGAGACCCAATTGTTTCACCTAATGGATAAAATGGAGAAGGTCGAAGTTGATGAAAAACAAATCGGACCATTCCTACCAGCTATTTATAGGCAATTAGAACATCTTAGCAAAGAAGACATTATCACTCGTTTCGCTTCTGTTGAGTTTAATAGGTTCTTAGAGTATTATAGCGATGCTCATGATTTGAATGAGAGAGAACCTAGAAGGGGTGAAGATAGAGATGAGAGACCAAGAGAAGGAAAGAAGAACAGAAAAGACATTGATTATAGTCGTTTTTATGTGAATCTAGGTACCAAGAATGGAATAAGCCCTGGTAAACTGATCGGTCTTCTTACTCAGCGCCCTGAGTTTAAAAGTATTGAAATTGGAGAAATTGAATTATTTAAGAAATTTAGTTTCATAGAAGTTGATAAAAATTTTGAAAGTCAAGTTTTCGATCACCTTGAGAATTTAGATTATCAAGGTGTACCTGTAAGGGTTGAATTAACTAAGTCTAAAGCGACTCCTCCTACTAAAAGAAAACCAAGTAATTTTGGTAATAGAAAACCAAAAGGTGGAGGAGGTTTCGAAAGAAAAGGATACGATAGAAGTAAGAAATTTAGGAATAATAGAAATAAATCCTAGTAATTCTATATTATTACCTAGAGATATTGTTGATAGCTAAAAATTCATTGAATTTTTAGCTATTTTCATGTTGGGGGATATAAAAGATTTTTAAATTTGCTTTTCAAAATCAGCGAAGCTGGTTTTATTTATAAATTATTTAAAACAATGGAAAATAAAGAAAAACTCAATCAGAATCCTGAAGTTGTAGAAAATGCAGTTCAGGAGGAGAATTCTCCGGTTCAAGAAACAGCCGAATCAATAATTAATGAATCCAAAGACGTTAAAGCTGAAGAAGCTGAGGGCGAAGTAAAAGAAAAAGTAGAAAAAGTAGAAAAAGTAGTTGAAGTAGCTGAAGTGGTAGAAACTGTTACAGATAGTGCACCTGAAGTGATAGAAGATGTGTCTGTTGCTGTGGAAAGCACCCCCGAGGTAGCTGAAGAAGTAGCTGTTATTGCAGAGGGTACTCCTGAAATATTGGGTGAAACCTCTTCCGATGAAGAGGAAGATGATGCTCATGAAGATGAAAATGTAAGTGAAGAAACTTATCATGAACACACCCTAGAGCAATTGGTTGAAGAGATGGACAAGGTAGTTGCATCTGAATCTGTGAAAAATACTAAAAACAAAGTTGGATATATCCGTTTGGTTTTTGGTAGAAAGTTAGCTGATGTAAAGCAGGCTGCTGAAGAGAAGTTCCTTACTGAAGGAGGTATAAAAGAAGAGTATAAACCAGAGACTATTGATATAGAATATGTTTTCAATAGATCTTTTAATCAATATAAAAAGCTAAGAAGAAAACTGCGTGTAGAGCAAGATGCTATCATGGTTGAAAACTTAGCAAAGAAGAATGAGCTTTTGGAAGAGATCAGAGTTTTGGTGAGTTCTGATGAAACTTTAAAAGAAACTTACGATAAGTTTAACGAGATTCAAACTCGTTGGAAATCTATTGGGATGGTTCCTAAGACTGATATTCAGATTCTTTGGAATAATTATCATTTCTTAGTTGAAAAATTCTTTGATAAAGTTAAGATTAACAAAGAATTGCGTGATTTAGATTTGAAAAAGAATTTAGAAGCTAAAATAGCATTATGCGAAAAGGCTGAGGAATTATTAATAGAGAAATCTGTTAACAAGTCATTCAAATTATTACAAGATTATCATAACGAATGGAAAGCTATTGGCCCCGTTCCAACTTCAAATAACGAAGAGATTTGGGAAAGATTTAAAGTCGCTAGCGATAAATTAAACGATCGCAGAAAAGCCCATTATGAAGAACTGCAAGGGAAGTTAGAGGAGAATTATGAGGCGAAAAAAGCTTTATGTACAAAAGCTGAAGAACTGGTTTTAACTCCAGTTGAAACCAATAAGCAATGGACTAAAAGAACTGAAGAGATTGATGACCTGATGAAGGTATGGAAGACCTTAGGCCCTGCTCCACGAAATGTAAACGATGAGGTATGGGCTACTTTTAAAGGTATCTTAAATCAATTTTATGATGCCAAGAAGGAATTTTTTGGTTCTTTAAAAGCGGAACAACAAGATAATTATCATAAGAAATTAGATTTGGTGAAGCAATCTGAAGCTTTAAAAGATAGCACCGATTGGGGGGCTGCCACTAAAACTTTAATAAACCTTCAAAAAGAATGGAAGACTATTGGGCCAACTCCTAGAAAACATAGTGATGAAATTTGGAAGAAATTTCGTGCTGCAAATGACTTTTTCTTCGAAACTAAGGCCAAGCATTTTAAAGGTCAATTCGAAAAGGAAGATGAGAATTTGAAATTGAAACAAGATTTAATCGGAGAAATCAAAACTGCAGAATATGGGGAGGACAAGAAAGAAAACCTAGAGAAGATTAAAGTTTTCCAACGTCGCTGGACTGAGATCGGTAATGTGCCAAGAAAAGAAATGGATAAGCTCTACAAGGATTATAGAGGAGCCATTGACGAGCAGCTGAATAAACTAGATATTTCTTCTGTTGATTTTAGAAATGCTGGTTTTCGTGATCGTATTGGAGATTTGAAAAAGAATGATGATGATTATACTTTAAGAAGAGAGCGTCAGAATATTCAAAATGCCATGGATAAACTTAAAGAAGATGTTCTTCTTTGGGAAAACAATATGGGATTTTTCAGAAACTCTAAAAATGCTGATGTTTTAAAAATGGAATTTGAAAAGAAAATTAAAAAAGCAAAAGCAGATATTTTAGTTTTAAAAGAAAAAATAAAAATGATAGATAAATAGAATATCTATTCCAATTTTTTTAAAAAAAAAGCTTCGATTTATCGTGGCTTTTTTTTTATGTCCTATAGTCTGTAGTATTTACATATTATTTGATTTAATTTCTACAAAATCAGTTAAATATTTGCTTAATGTAAAACAATGTATTACATTTGTATCATAATAAATTATAAATCATGTATTTAAATTCAATAAATTCAAAAGAACAGCTTAAATCGGAATACCGAAAAAAAGCTTTGAAATTACATCCTGATTTAGGTGGCAATGAGGTTGAGTTCATCAGACTTGCTCAGGAATATAAATTCTGGAAGGATAAACTAGTTGCTCAAAGTAACGATTTAAGTAGGCTTAAGATTGGGGATACAGTTTGGGTTAATAAAACAGAATGTGAAGTTACTTATGTTGATGAAGTATCGTTTATCGCCAAAGCCAAAGGAAGAGTGAAATATGCCATCTTCGATAAGCAGACGGGTAGAGGAAAGTATAATCACCAATACAGAGCTGCCTTAATGAAAGAGTTTTTCAATAGAAAATAAACCATGAAGCAAAATAAAATAGCCACAGGGTTTAGGCTTAGTCCATCCAACTATAAGATTCTAGAATATTATCAAAAAACGCTAGGAATCAGTAAAACGAGTGTGTTAGAGTTATTACTTACTGTTGCAGCAAAAGATAAAAAGATGATGCTCAAATTGCTACAGAAGGCTGTAATGCCTGAAGATTAGTGTATATTTGAAAATTGAAATCTGAAAAATAAATATCATGATTATATTAGAAATATTAAAATATACCTTGCCTTCTGTGGTGGTTTTCCTCACTTCTTTTTATTTACTGAAACAACAAAACGAAAAAGATTTGAAGGTAAAAGAGTTGGAGGATGATATTGATAGGAGAAAAAACACCAATCAAGTGTTATTGCCTATTAGGTTACAAGCTTATGAGCGTATGACCCTTTTCTTAGAGCGCGTTCATCCTCATCAGCTAATTATTAGAAATAATAAACCAGGTTTGAATGCTATGCTGTTTCAATCCATTTTGATAAAAGCCATTAGAGATGAGTTTGAACACAACTTAAGTCAACAATTATATGTTTCTGATGTGGCATGGACAAAAGTTCAAAAGGCAAAAGAGGAGTGCATTAAGCAAATCAATTTTTCGGCTAGTAAGGTAGATTCACAATCTTCAGCCAACGACCTAGGCACATTAGTTATTCAAAATTTCTCCCATATAAATCCAAACCCTATTCAGGTCGCCATCAATCAGTTAAAATCAGATGTCCAAAAAGGCTTATAGATTTTTTTATTCCTGATTAAACTATGTTATAAATTGAACATCAAAGGACAAAACAAAATAACTTGCAGGATAAATCATCTTCTGAAATAATTAAGTTAATTCAAGATAAAGCTACAGTAGAACTGGGCTTCCGGTATATTGTATCTCAATATAAGGAGCGCTTGTATTGGTTAATTAGAAGAATGGTGGTGCATCATAGTGATGCTGAAGATGTGATGCAGAATACTTTTCTCAAAGTTTGGAAAAATATAGACAAATATAGAGGAGATGCTGAATTATATACCTGGCTTTATCGTATTGCTGTAAACGAGTCTTTGGCTTTTCTTAATCAGAAAAAAAGGCAGCAATTTAATTTAAGTGATTATGGTGAAGTTCTGAGTAGTCAGCTCGAATCAGATACTTATTTTGATGGAACAGAAGCTCAAAGAAAATTGCAAAAAGCCATATTGAAACTACCTGAACAGCAGAGACTAGTATTTAACCTTCGTTATTACGATGAAATGAAATATCAGGATATGGCAAAAATATTGGATAAAAGCGAGGGGGCATTAAAAGCAAATTATCATCACGCAGTAAAAAAAGTAGAAGAATATTTTAAGCAGTTTTAAACTATTTGTAATTTTAGCAATCATAATATACAAGGTGAAAGAAAAATTAAACATAGATATGAATCAATCAGAATTAAAAAATAATACTGGAGGTTTTAAAATGCCAGTAGGTTTTTTAGCTCATTTTGAGGAAGAAATATTGCAAAAAATACATGAAGAGGTTAAGCCTAAAAAATATAGGCCTATCATTCGGACTACATGGATGGCAATTGGTTTAAGTATTGCTGCCAGTTTAATCATTGGAATGTTTTTTATTGCTAGACAAGAAAATTCTAGTTCGCTGCAAGAGTTTAGTGAATTGGATTGGGACCAGTATGCTAGTTTCGAGGAGTCTTGGATAGTTCAAGAGTTGTCTACTACAGATGTGGTGGTGACTGATGATGAATATGCCTTGGATATAAATATGTTGATGTACGCAGGTATTACTAATGATGAAATTTTGGAAGCCTTTCAAGAACTTCCTAATGAAGAATAAAAAGGAATGATATGAAAAAAATAGCTTTTGTTTATATAGGAATATTGAGTTTACTTACTTTTAGTCTGTACGCTCAAGATGGTAGAGATGGTGAAGATTTTGAAAAGAAGTACCATTCTCAAAAAGTAGCTTATTTGACTACGGAAATGGACTTGACTCCTGAAGAATCTGCTGCATTTTGGCCACTTTATAATGCACATGAAAAAGAAAAGGGGATAATAAAGGACGAAATGAAATCTTATCGACAAGAAGTAGCCCAAAAAGATGGAGACCTATCTGAGGAAGAGGCTTTAGAAGCTCTAAAATCTTTTCAAGTGAATATGGGAAAGATGCATCAAATTGAACTATTTTACCAAAATAAATATCTAGAGGTGATTCCCGCAACCAAAGTAATTCTCTTATTGAAAGCTGAAAAAGAATTCCGTCGAGATTTGCTACGAGAACTAGCTAATAAGCGAAGACATAGAGGTGGAAGAAATACTATTGACTAACAACAATAAATTCGGTTCTTCTATTATTAGCTCTGCCTTCTTCAGTATCATTGGTATCTATAGGTTTGTCAAAGGAATATCCTTTATATGATAATCTGGATCTCGAAATTCCTTTTTCAACAAGAAAATCATATACTGCCTGTGCTCTGTGTTCAGAAAGATTTTTATTATAGTCATCACTTCCTTGATTATCAGTATGTCCCCCGATTTCTATATTGATGCTTTCGTTTTTATACAAGAACTCATATAGTTTGTTTAACTCACTATAGCTCTCCATTTTTAAGGTGCTCTTATCCAGCTCAAAGAATATATTTTTCAACACAATACTGCTTCCCATTTGAATGGGTAGTAGTGGAATATCTTTGATAAAAGGTTTTAACCGATCATAATTTTCTTTAATATAGATGGCATCTGAATAAAATAAGTATCCATCTTTCGATACGTTTACCATATAATTGTGATGAGGAGTCAAAGGCATAAAGAATTCTCCAAGGGAATTTGAATAGGTATTCTGAATCATTTTCCCAGTTTCCAAATCGATGAGTTCTATGAGAGAAGAGAGAAGTTCACCAGTTAAGGAGTCATAAACCACTCCCTTGAAATAAGTAACTGGATCGGCTTGTATTTCTTTTGGCATGATGAAAGCATATATATCTAACTCCCCAAGCCCGCCATCTCTATCTGAGGCAAAATATCCTATTTTGCCATCTGGACCAACTAAAAGACTGTTCTCATCGCTATATGTGTTTATCGGATAGCCTAGGTTGATAGGCTCTCCCCACTCATTTTGCTCGTTTTTTCTGCTCATATATATATCAGAGCCACCCATTCCTAAATGCCCTTTTGAAGAGAAATATAAGGTCTTATTGTCGGGGTGAATAAACACAGACTCCTCAGGTTCGGCGGTATTGATATTCCCAGAAATCTTTTGAGGCTTAGTCCAATATCCGTCTTCTCCTAAATTGGAAACCATAATATCGGATTCTCTTCGTGTTCCTCTATTTATTCCTCTTACAAAGTATAAAGTTTCTCCATCAGCAGAAAGGCTAGGTTGGCTCTCCCAGGAACCAGAGTTAATTGGAGGACCAAGGTTTACAGCTTGTGTCCATTTGTCGCCTCTTTTGAGGGTGAAAAACAAATCGCAACTGCCGTAACCATTTCTTCCATAACCATAATTACCATTTTGCTCACATGCTGTAAAAATCAATGTGTTTCCATCTGCAGAAATGGTCGCAGCCCCTTCGTTCATTTGAGTATTTATAGATTTACCCATATTTTGCGAAGCGTACCAAGAGCCATCTTTTCTTTTCATAGAAATATAAAAGTCCTCCTGTTGGTGCTGGCCAGCAGCTCCCAAGCGCCTAGTGTAAAGTAATACTTTTCCATCTACCGTCATGGTAGGAAAATATTCTGCATAAATACTATTTATATTTTGTCCCATATTCATGGGTTCAAATTCAACCGGATTTTGTAGGGCAATAGTGGCAAACTGACAGTTGAGAATATTTCGCTCAGAGTCAGATTTAGAATAATCGTCTATTTCTTTATAACTTAGGTATTTGGTGAGTGCTTTTTCAGCTTCTTCATATTTTCCAGAATGGATTAGGAGTTTTCCTAAAAAATAATAAGCTTGGGGATAAAAATCAGGACTAATCTCTACCGACTTTTGATAATAGAATATAGCTCTTTCAAACTCTCTCAAATCAGCATGAATATCACCCATCATTAAATAGGCTTCACAAAAATTGGGGTCGGCTTTTATTGCTTTTTCAAGTTTTTCTTCAGCCTCATAATACTGACCATAGGAAACATGGTAATTGGCTTCTTCAAACATCTTTTTTGCTTTGCCTGATTTAGTGTTTAATTTTTGACCAAAGCTGAATCCAGCCATTAATATGATAAAAACTAGAAATATGGATTTTATTCTCATTTGATATCTATTTAAAACAAAGATATATTATTTAGCTTATAAGGAAAAATAGTAAGTCGCAAAGCTTGTTAAACTTCATTATATTTGCAATAAATAATTGAAACTATGATTCGTAAATATAATTATTTTTACCTGATTGTTTTAGCGATGCTTGTATCGTCATGTTATCCAGATGCTGGGATTTCTCCTGCTGAAACAGATACAGTTAGAACTAGTTTTGTTAGTGGAACTGATTTTTCTCTTTTTACCTATTATCAAATTGCGGATAGTGTGATAAGAATAGATAATGAAGGAAATGTATACTATGAATGGATGAAATATGATGAAGCTATTTTGAATCAAGTAGATAAAAACCTACAAACAAAAGGTTATTTAAATATTGCTGATTTTCCTGATTCTATTGCTGATTTCAATGTTGTGGTGAGTGATTTGTCTGCAGTTCAAATTTCCTATTATTGGTCCTATTTTCCATATGGTAGTTATTATTGGGGAAGTGAACAGGCCAATGGCTACTACCCAATGCCTCCCCCAGATTATATGTTTGTAAGTGCTACTAGTTATATTATGGTGGATATTACAGATTCCGATCCAATATTGGTAACTGATATTCCTATTTATTGGAGAGGTATTGCTCAAGGTATTTATTCTTCAGAAATGGGAACTAGAATCACCAATAGTATAGATATCATGTTTATTCAATCATCTTATTTAAGCTGCCTAGAGATATGAGAAAGCAATTATTCATTATTTTGTTCATGGTGATAGGTGTTGCTGTTTGGGCTCAAGATGTAAAATTAACAGCAAGTTGGTCAGCAGCAATTCCTATGGGAGCTACCAATGATTATGTGAAATTCACCAGTGGGAGGGCATTCCAATTTGAATTGGATCAGAATATAAATCCAAGGTGGAGTGTAGGGGGGACTTTTGCCTGGCAAGCCTTTTTTAATAAAAGTTATACTTTCTATTTTAAAGAAAACTCTGTGATAAGTGCCACGAAAAGAAATTATATCAATGCTTTGATTTTAATGGCGAATACGAAGTACTATTTCCCAAATACTGTAAATAAACTTAGAGTATTTATTGGTGCTGAATTGGGTACTACAGCTATAGAGAATGATGAAATATATGGAATCTATAGAAAGAAAGAAATGTATTGGCATTTTGCTATTTCTCCAGTATTGGGAGTGGATATTCCCATGAACAAGGCATTAGGAATCAATATCTATTTCAAGTATTTAAATTCTTTTAAAACAAAAGAGAGTGTTCATTATTCATGGCTGAATACAGGAATTGGAATTTATTTGAAGATTCCATAAGAAAAGGGTGTGAACCAATAAAGTTCCCTTAACAAAATGTAAAGGGAACTTTATTGGTTCTTAGTATTCTATTTTTTCTATACTCTCTCTTTTACAAATCCTTTTCTGTAGGCTGATAGGAGCATTTTTAAATCTCTAATTTGGTTAAGTATATCTTTACCTATGTCGGTATCTTCTACTCGTTTTCTAGTGGCGTTAGTTTCTACAATTTTTCTACTACTAACAATGTCTACATCGTTTTTAATAGCATCCTCAATAGATTGAAACTGATTGTGCTCAACCAATACCAAGCCATAGCTATTATAAATTAGGGTATAACCACTTAATCCAGTCACTTTTTGGTAAGGTATCGACATTCCACCGTCTATTACCAAAAGTTTACCATTTGCCTTTATTGGGCTTTCGCCTTTAATAGCTTTAACAGGCACATGACCATTTACTATATGTGATATTTCTCCATCTAAACCAAAATCCTCTAGAATCATTTTACAAGTAGCCTCATCTTCGCGAAGTTTGAAATAAGAATTTTTAACTTCTGTATGCGTTTCTTTCTCCTTTACGAAATACCTTTCAAAAGTGGCCATTTTCTTTTTCCCAAATAAAGGAGATTCAGGGCCACACCATAAATACCATAAATAGTCTTTATTTACTTGGTTTTCTTCATCATTGCCTTCAAAATATGCTCTTCGGGCCATGATATCCAATTTATTAAAAAGTGCTTTGCCTTTATATTTTTTATCGCAAATAGTTAATTCTGTGAATCCTCCCTCGTCTGTCATTGGCATACATCCGTGATAGAGAAGGTTGCTGTTATAGCAGAGGTGCATGCTTCCTTTTGAATATAGTGCTTTAATATGATCTTGCAACCGATCGCTATTTAAGAATGAAATTTGAAGCATATTCATCAGCTCTCTTTCGTCTTCATTTAATTTAAAAGGATCTTTAGGATCAATAGTTGGAAAGTACTTGTCTAATAATTCGTATTTTCTACCATCAATATTGATAATACCTTTTTCGTAATCAATTTTATCTAATAATAGTCTGTCATCCATTTCAAACTGAGGATTCCTTTTGATAATTTCAGCTTCCAATTTAAATTGAATTATACTGATGGCTTTATGCATTTGTTTAACCAAATGGATACTCTTGCCATCATGTTTTCTTTCAATATTTTTAGGTTTAAAAACATCAGCAGTATCGATTCCATAATATTTCATGGCAAAAGTAGCTAATGGAAGTAAGTTGACTCCATAGGCCTCTTCTAAGGTGTCAAGGTTTTCATATCTTGCACTTATTCTCAATACTGTAGCAATATAAGCTTTAATTCCTGCAGCGGCTCCCATCCAAACAATATCGTGGTTTCCCCATTGAATATCTATCGAATGGTGCTTGGTGATGACATCCATAACTTTCTCTGCACTCGGTCCTCTATCATATATGTCACCAATAATATGTAATCTATCTATCATTAATCTCTGGATGAAATTACAAAGGGCGATAATGAAAGGTCTAGCTCTTTGAATATCTATAATTGATTTGATGATTTCATTATAATATTCTGTTTTATTTTTATCTGTTCTTTCATTTATCAATTCATCAATGATGTATGAAAAGTCATTGGGAAGAGATTTTCTAACTTTAGAACGGGTATATTTACTTGCTGCAACTCTTGCCACCATCGATAACCTTTGCAATGTAACCATGTACCATTCGTCTAAGTCTGGTTCGCTAGGGATAATAAATTCAAGCTTTTCTTCAGGATAATATATTAGTGTAGCTAAAGCAGCTTTTTCTTTAATTCTTAATGTTTTCCCGAAAATATCTTCGATTTTCCTTCTTATTACACCTGAAGCATTTCTAATAACATGGGTAAAAGTTTCATATTCTCCATGGATATCAGTAAGGAAATGTTCAGTTCCTTTTGGGAGGCGAAGTATGGCTTCAAGGTTAATGATTTCTGTACTAGCTTTCTGTATGCTTGGAAAACTATCGCTTAATAAATTTAAAAAGCGCATATCATTCTTTAATTCCTCAATAGTGAAATCGGTATATTTCATAATCTTAAGTTTATTCTGCCCTATAATTTGAATTTAGGCTTGTTAAAGGGAAAATATGGTTGATATTTATACTACAAAGCTAAGCCTATGGTTTCGTTTATAGGCTAAGTATTTCTCATAAAGTTACGTTATAATTTGTTAATCTCAAAATTTGAATAAAAATAGTGCGTTTTACTTTTCTAGAATTACTTAACTTTACAGCATCTACTAATCATAAATTCATTTTTTATGGAAAATACTGCGCTTTTTAATTTGGTTCAAAAAAAGGGAAGTTTAAAACAAAATATCTATCACAACACATGTGCTGCCTTTCAGGAGTTTAGAACACAAGCGAAGGCCTTGGCCATAGAATATGGGAAATATGAAGAAGATATTCTTGAAGAGAATAGAGTGGAATTAAGTTATGCTGATAAAGGTGATTTTGAATTTGAAATTAAGTTTGGCGGTGATGTATTGTTATTTATGATGCATTCTAATGTGTTTGAAATTCCAAGAAACCATGAGATAATGAAAACACCTTATATTGGTAAGGATAAAGCGCGTTCTTATGGAGGCTTAATTCATATCTATAATTTTCTGGCCGATTCTTTTAAATATGGTCGTGAAAACGATGCTGGATATCTTATTGGAAGAATAATGGTGAATAAAGAGAATCATTACTTTATTGAAGGCAAAAAAGAAATAGGCATGATTTATCATAATTTCGAAAGCTCTGTTTTAGATCAAAAAGCCATTGCTAAAATTATTAGTTCCTCTATTGAGTATACTGTCAATTTCGATTTACTTGTTCCTCCATATGAAAAAGTGACCTATATTTCTGTGGTGGACATTTTACGAAGAGCTCAAAGTAATGGATTAAGTACTGGAAAAAGACTAGGTTTTAAATTTCAAGCCGATGAGAAAGAAATCAAAGGCCAACTAAAAGATGATTAAGAGAAATCTATTCATATTAGTTCTAGTTTTATATAGTGTTTTATCCTACTCACAAAAGAAAACAGCCTTGGTTTTGAGCGGAGGAGGATCACGAGCTGTTGCTCATATAGGAGCCATTAGAGCATTAGAAGAGCAACAAGTAAAAATTGATTATATAGTTGGGGTTTCTATGGGTGCCTTTGTAGGTGCTATGTATGCCAGTGGAATGACTCCCGACGAAATGGAAGCCTTTTTCTTAAATAATGACGTGGAAGCTTGGGTTAATGAGAATAAGGATTCAATGCAACAAAATCTTTTTATGCAAGATGATGAAGATGCTTCACTGGTATCTATAGATTTTGATATTAATAAGAAAGGGGTGAAGTATAGTGTTCCTACTCATTTTATATCAGCTAATCGTCTTAATTTTGAATTGATGAAAATGCTGTCACCAAGTTGTGTAGCTGCTCATAATGATTTCGATCGATTGATGATTCCCTTTAGATGTGTGGCTACAAATATTGATAAAAATAAATTGGTGGTTTTAAAAGAGGGTTCTTTATGTCGATCAGTAAGAGCAAGTATGACTTTCCCTTTTTTATTAGACCCTATTAGAATAGATAGTGCCTTGTTATTTGATGGAGGAATGATGGATAATTTACCAGTTACAACTGCTATCGAAGAGTTTAAGCCCGATATTATTATCGGTTCCAAAGCTGCTGGAAATTATGATCCACCTAGTGAGGACGATTTGCTTTCTATTATTCAGAATATGTTGACCAAAGACACTGATTTTACAACTCAAGGTAAAGAAGGATTTGTACTGGAGATGGATTTGCCAAGTTTAGATATTGTAGATTTTTCTCAATCAAGAATTATTATTGACTCTGCATATATTCAAATGAAAAGACAATTAAAAGCTCATCAAAATGTCAGCTATTTGATGATTGAACCATACGATTTAGCATCAAAAAGAGTGTCTTTTGATGACAAAAAACCTATTTTAATAGTTGATACTGTAACAGCTGTTTTGGCAAAGCAAGGAAATAATGAATATGTAAATTCTAATTTGAAGCGTCGAAAACCGATTACTTCATACCAGGATATTGAAGAAGATTTTTTTAGAAAGACGGCCAATCCTTCTTACAAACGAGTACTGGCCTCTATGCCATATAATTATAAATTAGGTAGTTATAAATTGGTCTATCATTTGCAAGAAAGTAACCCTTATTCAGTTGATTTTGGTGGTAATATTTCTTCTTCTAACCTGACTCAAGCCTATCTCAAGTTAGCTTATCAAAATGTAGGAAAAAATAGGTTTAGCTCTTATTTGAATGGTTATTTTGGGCAGTTTTACCGTTCTGTAAAAGGAAATGTTAGAATTGATATACCTGGAAAGTACCCTATAGCTTTTCAAGCTTCTGGAACTTTTAATCAAAAGAATTATTTTCGAGGACAGACCTATTTTTTTGAGGAAGAAGAACCATCATATTTAAAAGTGGATGAGCGATTTTTTGAAATGTGTTTTAGTACTCCTTTGTCTCCGGTAGGTAAGTTGTTTGCTTCCTTGAGTTTAGGTACTGATGCCTATCGCTATTATCAAAATAATAATTTCACAGAAATTGACACTTCAGATAAAACAAATATTGAATATGTAAGTCCTTCAGTAGGGATAGCAATCAATAGCTTAAATAAAAAACAATTTGCGAATAGAGGATTGTCATTAAGTGTAAGTTTACGGTATGTTAGTGGTTTAGAGAAATATTACCCAGGTAGTACTTCTTCAAAGAATACAACTTTGCAATTGAGCTCAAGTAATTATAATTACCTAAAGCTGAGTATAGATTACGTGAATTATTTTCTTCATCATAATAAGATCCATTTTGGTGGAGCTTTAAAGGCTTCTTTTAGCAATCAACCTTTCTTGAATAATTATACTTCTAGTATTTTGTCGGCTGAGCAATATTCTCCCACTACAGAATCAAAAGCTTTATTTATGCCAAACTATAGAGCATATAATTCAGCAGCTCTTGGCCTAATATTGTCGTTTGATATATTAAATAGGTTGGATTGGAGAACTGAGGCTCACTACTATCAGCCTTATCAGAGGATCTTATCCAATGAAAAGCAAGAAGCATATTTTGAAACAAAACTATCATCAAAATATGTTGTACTTAGTACTGCATTCATTTATGATACCAGAATAGGTCCATTAAGTTTACATTTAAATTATTATGAGGATTCTTCCGACCCATGGAATTTAATGTTCACTTTTGGATATGTTATTTTTAATCGTATGTCTCTTGAATAATTCTTTAGAGAAATGTAAATCTTTTAGGATATTTGCCACAAACATTTAAACAATGAAATTTATTAAAAACCAAATATTATTTTCTCTCAGTTTGTTGATTACGCTTAGTATTTCCACAATATTTTTATTACAACTGAAGGAAGAGTTTTTTCCTGATAAACAAATCCAGATTATTGCAGATATATATACCAAAGATTTTGAAAAAACGGCAAATGAAGTAGAAAGTACGCTGTCTATCATAAGGGCTCAAATTGATTCTACTCATTTTTCTGGTTTAAATTTAGATCAAAAAGCAGCTTTTTTGATTGAGCATATACAGAGTAATGCTAAAGTGAGTGGGTTAATGATTTTAGAACATTCTGGCAGATTTAGTTTATTACAGCATGAGAAAAATAGTTTTGTTTTTGCCACTGATAGTGCTTCAAAAATAGATAATGTAAAATGGTATCGATTAGATAAAATAGGCAATGTTCACAATACATGGACTATGGCTTTAGGTATGGAGCTTGATATTTTAACTTGGGGTGAGGAAGTATTTAATGAGTCTTATCGTTATAGAACTCCTTTGTGGACATCGAGTGGACAGATTCTAGGCCTAAAAAATGGTGGATTGGCTACTCATATTACTTGGCCATCTCAAACGAATGGTCAGTTAATAACTTGTATTGCTGTTTTAGATCAGAATACAATGGTTACCAATATTCCTTCTTCTATGAAAGATAATTTTCAAAGCTTTATTGTGAATCTTAAAGGTGTGGAGATACCTTTTCAAGGACAGTCACAAACGGGTATAGACAGTACTTGGAAGTTTGATGTTTTTAATAAAGCAAAAAAAAGTTGGAATATTACTGGTTCTATGATTCCGGGAACATTTAATTTTGTTTATAATGGTGATGTATGGTGGAGTCAATCGTATAAAGTGAATATCAAAGGAGTAAATGCCACTGTGTTAAGTGTGAATGAAAGTGCTTTGTATTATACAAGTTTTATGGATCATGTTTTTGAGATTAGTATCATTATTGCTTTATTGGTTCTTACTATCATTTTGTTTTTTAGAGGGAGAAAGAATAGTTATATGAGTTTAGATGAGTTCGTTAAAACTCAAAATACTGATAAACATGCAAGTGAACTTATTACTTTAGGTGAGAATGATCATTTGGAATTTAAATCCTCTTTTAGGTGGGATTATCAGTTAAGTGTGGTCAATAAGGAGTTAGAAGGAGTGATAGCAAAAAGTATAGCTGCTTTTAGCAATGCAAGAGGAGGTACGCTACTTATTGGAGTTGATGATGATGGGAATGTTTTGGGTTTAGAGAAAGATATCAATACCTTGAAAAGAAAAGATTTAGACTTTTTCGAAAATACCTTGAGAGCATTTTTAAATAAATCATTTACTGTTTCTTTTGTTACCCAAAACTTAGAAATTAAATTTCCAGTGATAGATCAAAAAGCCATTTGTAGAATAAATGTTTCTGCAAGTCAAGACCCTATTTTTATTGAAATAACAAAAAATAGTAAAAAAAGTGAGCGTTTTTATCTTCGTTCAGGCAATACATCTCAGGAAATCACTTCCTTAAGTGAAATTAATAATTATGTTAAAGATAGATTCACTGATAAATGAAGGTGATTGTCCATAAAATGGATTTAGTCTGTTTGTTGCAAAAAAATCAGGGGTGGTATAATGTATAGAATATCAATGGGATAAGATTTGAAAGCTTCATTGGTATAATTTATGATGTTATTGATTCGCAACTAAAATTGCGAATTACTTTTAATGTAATAATATGAAAGAATATATTTTGTTTTTAAGCCTAGCATTCCTTTTCTTCTTTTCTTCTTGTGAAAAGAAAGAAGAAATTAAAAATGAGAATGTGATTAATAATGAAACCGAATTTACATTTGAAAAATCTCAAGAAGAATTAGATGCTAGGATAGAGTTGGTGAATCAGCCTGTGTTATTTAATAATGATAAATCTACTGTAGACCTAAGCTATACTTGGGTTGCCAATATTTTGCCTATTACATCTGGAGGACATACACTAAGTGCATCTTCAGTTGATGGGTTTGATGGTTCTGTATATGTTGGGTGGCACGCAAGAGGAGAGAATATTGTTGGCGAGTTGTCGGTTATTTCTTTAAATGATCAAGATAATCCTGTGATGACTCAGTATGCTTCATTTGTAAATCAAGAAATGAATGATATTGAAGTGAAAGCAAATGTCGGAAGGTTATTTGTGGCTGGACAAGCTAAAAAGAATATGAGTGGGGCTAGTGTAGGTGATAAAAATGCATTTACTCAAGGATGGAATATCGACCCAGTTACTGGTTATGTTGGTAATATGGTGTGGGAAAACTATCTTCTTGGATATTCTGCTAACTCCATTACCTATGTGGCCAATCAAACTGTATGGGTGAGCAAAGGTTCACAAGGTGGCTTAACTGTTTTTCACGACTATGATACTGAAGATGTAAAACTAGATATGGATATAAATAATGCCAAGCATTTTGATGCTACTGGTGACTATGGTGTCTTGCTTTATGGAGTTGGTTTTAATGAATCTGTTTTGCGTGTTTGGGATATGTCAAATTTATATAGTGATTATGTTGAATATACTATTCCTTATGACGTGACAAGCCTAGGTAAAAATTCTGTAGAGGTAAATTATAACTATGCTTATCTAGCCATGGGTAATGATGGTATTATTAAAGTTGATTTAACCAATGGTAATGTTGTTCATCAATTTGATTATGAAAATGGCGGGTATGCCAATGGAGTTTATGTGGATTGGAGATATATATATGCTGCTTATGGCGCTGATGGACTTTTCGTATTAGATAAAGAAACTTTTGAAGTTCTTGGAAACTGGAATTTCGATGGTTCTTGTAATTATGTAAAGAAAATTGGTAATTATCTTTATTTAGCCAATGGTGATGAAGATGGATTGATAGTTCTTAGAAAAAATTAAAGGGAATATATGTTTGCTCTAATTAGCTGAAGGTTTTTATGAAAATATACAAGACTTGTGTGTTTGATAAATGTATCCCCACTGCTAAATAGACCTTGTCTTCTCAAGAGAACTATATTTTAATATTTTGGGGTAAGATTTGTATCCCCACTACCAACTACAGCCCTAGCCTTTAGCAAACCAATAGGACTGATAGATTACATTTTAGTATTTTGGGGCAATAATTCGTGAAGCCTATTCACTTTGTATTCAGGAATGATATTGAGAACATGCTTGAGCCAGTCAAATGGGTTAATATTGTTTTTCTTGCAAGTTCCGAAGAAAGAATAAAACATGGCGGCTCTCTGAGCTCCTCTTTCGGAGCCAGCAAACAAGTTGGATATAACGGTCCTAACAGTGCCAGCCATTCCGGCAGGTCAGTGCCAGTCATTCCGGCGTATTAGTGCCACTTATTTCGGTTCTAACAGTGCCAGTGTTCCGGTTCTAATTGTGCCATCATTTC
>NZ_JABKBZ010000130.1:0-6059 GCF_013166635.1 Lentimicrobium sp. S6
TGATGGAAATAGAATCGACGGCTTTGGTTCTGATAAACATGTACAGTCAAAAGGTCATTAGTTTTCTACTTTGCTAGAAAAATCAATATTCTAGAAGAGGCGGGAAGGCTATTGTTTGGGATGGCTTTTTGCTTACTTTTTTCCACAAAAAAGTATGATCCAGTATTTTTTTGTGGAAAAAGGTGTCAAAATCTACCATTGGATAGATTTAATTCCTTTGAAATACGATATAAAAAAGGCTATAATTTCAATCTACACTAAATATTATGCCTTGTGAAGCAAAACATCAATTCATATTTGCTATTCTTAAATCCGAACTCTTTATTCTGATACTCCCCATAAAAATTAACATGAGCCGGTTTTTTTTTGTTTTAGAGGGATAGAATATTCAATTTACTTTGATAATTCTTGTTGGTTTCCCGCAAAGGAATACAAAAGAAAATCACGCGAAGACCGAAAAAGCAAATGAAATATTAACCTAGACAGGATTTTTAAGATGGAATAGGTGATAAAATACTAGCTGCGGTTGATTTGCAATCAGGCGCCATAAACAGGTGATTGAATTTGACCCATAGCTTCAATAGCTTTGTCAAAGGTTCGAGAATGCTCAGAAATATTGGTGTAGTGATATCTAATATTCATGACAGATCTGAATATCAAAGGATATTCTTTTATGAAAACGTCAAACTTTGAATTATTTTTATAAATCCTTCTCATCTCAACCACTAAAATCAAAAATCTAAAACTCCAATTTGATAAAAATAGTCTCAAAATGATCCATATGAATTTCACCATTCAAATCTTTCATTTTCTCCTCTAACACATTGACTTGTGATGCTGAAATGGCTCCCGTTTGATTCAATAAACTATCAATATTTAAATGGGTATGCTTTCCTCCCAATTCTCTAATGTGCAGGATAATTCCTTTATCATCAATAGATGGTGAAGTGTTGACCAATAATAGATTTGCTACATTCAAATTAATAATAGATTTGGAATAGGCTTTTGAAGTGCTGCCCTTAGGTTTTGGCCATATAACTCTGGCTTGCAAAGGAACTCTATGGCCCCATCCAAAGGTAGTGGCGTTTTCAATGGAATGATGTTTTGAGGAGGTAATGGCATAAGACCAGCGCAATTCTCCTTGCTGTTCGGCTTTAAAGTTTGTCACCCAATAGTTATTGAGTACCCAGGAGTAAATATGGTTGGTTTTGGGTTTTAAGCGATAGTAATAGTGACCAATATTTAAATCGCCAAATTGCACCAAAGGCATATCATTACTGGTGAATACTATTTGAGTACTTGGGTTTCTTACGCCTGCAAAATTCTGAATGGCATTCCAATCACTGGAGCTTCCTTCCAACTGGTTTTTGCCTGGAGAAACTATTCCTCCTTGGGCTTCATAAAATAATTCACCCTCCTCCAGTTTAAAAGGGAAAGCCACATAAACACCCTCCGGATTTATTACCGGAAGTTTAAACATGCGATATAGAAATTCTATCTTTTTCTCCTGATGATAGAGTCTAATTTCAATATCAACTCCTCTCTCATCACTGCAAATGGGGAGGTCTCCGTGTAAGAATAAACTCTTATAAATAGGCCCATTCTCTTGCTTTTCCAGAGAAACATTAGTGAGTAAACTGCGTTTGAGTCCGATGGGTTTGTAGACCGTATCCCGATTACTTGCTGTTAGTCTTTCCAATTCATGGCGGTTATCCAGCTGCTCATAAATCACTTGTCCCAATCCGAAGGTATCAGCTGTATCTACCAGTTCTAATTGCAATTCTTTATCGAAAATCGAATTTACCAATCCTTTATCTGAATCCAATTGGAGTTTATAGAATTCATTCTCAAAAACTGTTGAATTTCTTTTGTCTTGTAAACTACTTTTTACACCAGTATGAATGATAAAGGTTTTGAAACCCATTTCTGGAATGTCGTCTACCCAAATATGATAATAGGCGCCTTCTTGTCTTCTGTCGTATTCTCGTACTTCTAACTCTTCCCCTTTTTCGTTTAGAATGACAAAATCTTGACCTTCGGAGATGATACTATTTTCTATAAACAGGTCTATCATTCCAGACCTCCTCCAGTTTAAGGTATTCGCCACCACAATACTTGGCAATTTTGAAGTTTCAATATGGCTTTCGAAAAGAGTCCAAGCCTGTTCTTTTAATGATGCCGTTTTTTTCCAAGCATCCCAAACATAAGATGATTTCACTCCCCATTGATTGATGGTATTATGGGCTTTAGGGTCACTCACACTTTCAGCTGCCCCAAAGGTATGTTCATCATAAAAAAGGAGATTATCATATACTTCATTTATTCTATCATTGGTGTTTTTAGGCAAATCGGAACCCATAATTCTGGACATGGACAATAGGGCGGTATTGGCTGCAATATCTACATGAATCTTTCTTGCCAATTGGGTTTCTTTTGCAGCTGAAGCCACACCATCGGTCCACCAATCGGGCCAAGCTACTTCCTTCTCTTCAATTTCTTCCCCATGGTGTTCGTCAATATAAATCATGAAGTCTTTGGCCAATGAAGCACGTAGTTTGGGCCATTCATATTTCTCATTCCATTCTTTAATGATGTCACAAACCTCCACATTTGGAGGAGAGTTATCAGTTACATAGCCCGAAAACTGTAGTGAAACCTTATCATAGGGATATCCCTTTTGTTCCAAATTACTTAAGTAGTTGGACAAGTTATCGCGAAAAGCATCTTGTTGTCCGGTATGTAATCCAAGGCTATTGGCATGCTGGTAATGTTCCGAACGATAGGCTAATAATCGATTTCCGGCAGGTGATTGCCACCAAAAAGTGGTGGGTTTGTCAAAGGGTTTACGAGCTCTATGGGCATGAATTCCCATGGTGAGGTATTTCACATCTGTATCATGATAATAATCTACCATGCACCAAGCAATGCCATTTACATCGTTTTGCATAGCTGTGGTAACATCGATACCTGCATTTTTCAGCATTCTGAGGGTTTTGGTTTGAGCCGCCAGTGCTGATTCATCTATCAGTTCGGAGAAGTTGAAAAACATACCAGTGGCTTCCATTCTACCTTCTTTTAGCCGCTGTACCAACCGGTCTATTTGCTTTTGAGGCCTATTCTTCAAATACTCTCTTACCGACCAACTGGTTTCACAAGTCCATCGAAATTTAGACTCCTCTGGATAATCATCGGTTAAATCACAATAGTCCAAAGCATGGTCGATATATCGTAAATGCTCTGATAAAATTTCTGGTTGAGGTCGAGTGTAACCAATATCGGTATGGGTGTGCTGTACCAGATAGATTTCCCATTCTCTAATGGGTGATAGGGTAAATGTTTTTTCAATGAGCTTTTCATTTCCTTTTCTAATATAGGCCATCATCTCTGTTTTGTCGTCTACTTTTGGCAAAACAAAATCTATTTTATTATAACCAAATTTTAATTCTGATTGAATCTTCTCATCGCCAATTTTAATAGATACCGGAGTGTCTTTGCCAATATGCATCATATCGAAAGAAAGAGAATATAATGGGTCAGGATTTCCTCTAAGTACCACTTTGTTTTGTATGATATTTATGCTTTCCTCGATTGGCGTTTTGTAAACCATAAACCAAGCTGGATTTTCATTGGGTTCTGCTTCTATTTTAATTTGAGCTGCTTTGCCTTTTTTAAGGTCATTGATAGGAATTTTTAGACTCATAAACCCCATTTGATCTTTGAATTTATCAAGCATGGTGATATTGAAAACCAATTCGGAACCATTGATTCCTTGTACCTTCTGGATTTCCGTTTCACTAGTTCTATCACTCTGAAAAGAGAAATATCTTTTATTGTTAACCGACAGATAAAACTGTACAGGTTTGCCAGTCACATCGCGACCAAAAGCTAGTAAGAAATAAACATAATCCTCTGTATACTTTTCTGGTATTGATTCAGTTTCCCAAATAATGGGTTTGTAATCAGCTTGACCTCTAAGCAAAAGGGCAGCCTTGATATTTGGTATTGGGGAGTGGTAAGTAAACCTTTTGCCACTGCTTTCTTTTTGAAAACCTTGTAAATACTTGATATTACTCTCCTGCGCTCCAATTGTGTTAATCAAAAAAAAACTTGCAATAAAAAATATGGCCCTCATGTTCGAATTCATACCCTCTAATTTTGAATTAAAATTTCGATAAATGTAATCATCTTTCAGAAATGCTGCGGATTTTAATTTCATGAAAAACCTGCTGAAAGATGACCTTCGGCCAAAAAAACCACCTACCATTAAATGCATTTTTTTATTCTTATTTGATTTATCCTATTTGCTTAAAAAATTCAAAAAAAATATCAACCACGTAATCTCCTGATTAACATAGATATATCTATCTACAAACGACTACATTCACTTAATATCCGAATACAAATGATTATCAACCGATTATGGGCTTATGTCTAATGTAATTTTGCCTCAACAACGAAACGACAACCGGTTATTCCGGAATTAAAAACCTGCCTACCAATAATGTAGGCTTAAAATTAAACATCATGAGAAATTTAAAGAATCAAGTACAATTAATTGGACATTTAGGCGCAGACCCAGAATTTTCAGAATTTTCAACAGGTAACAAAGCGACCATGAGTATTGCAACTAGTGAGAGTTATAAAAACAAAAGTGGTGAAAAGGTAACAGAGACTCAATGGCATCATGTGGTGGCTTGGAATGGAAATGCAAAATTCGCCAAAAGTTATTTGACAAAAGGAACTGAAGTGATGGTGCAAGGTAAATTGGTAAACAGAAGCTATGAAGATAAAACGGGAACCACACGTTATGTGACTGAGGTAGTTGTGGATCAAATGTTGATTTTGAATAAGAAGGTGGAGAAAGATTCATAATTATTTTAAAATAATTCCTTTTTTTTAGCTCATCTCTTAAAGGGATGAGCTTTATCTTATTAGAACATGTTTGAAATTACCTTTTTGTTATACCTCAAAAACCTAAAAACATGAACAAAGAAAGGCTTGTCATTTACAATTCCATAGTAGAGCACTGTCTTAGGTTCGATCGAAAAGGAAAAACAGTTCCCTATATGTCAATGGTCATGTGTTCTCATTCTTGAACAAAGATGGTAACTTGGGGTTTAGGTTTTCTAAAGAAATTCAACATCAATATTTCGAAAAATATAAAACCACTCACTTTACCTCTCATCATCCAGTAATGAAAGGCAATATATTGATAATCGAAGAGATGCTGTAAAATACAAAAGAACTCAAAGAGTTCCATAATCAGAGTTATGATTATGTGATGTCATTGAATCCTAAATAGTGCTTTACTATATTAAATAAAACTGAATTCAAACTACTCTATTTCTGCTGTAAAATTATTTTCGAGTAATACTGGATCTTGTCTTTCATCAGAAATGAGTATAGAAAGTCTTCTATCAGTTTCTTACAATTGAAGCATAAATTGGTGATGCGAGATTTTCTCATCTGTATTCCAAATACGTCCCATCATAGCTGGTAATTGCTTTCTGAGGCTTGAAATTTCTGAGGTGCCAGCTTGTTCCCAGGCACACATTTCGGCACCGATATTGAGAGGAGTTTGTTCCACTTGAATAGGTGTGAAAGATGGTGGATAGGCTGACTCATGTTGTGCCACCTATACTGATGTAACTGTGCCACTCAAACTGGAGCAAGTTGTGCCACCCATACCAGAGCATTTGTGCCACCGTAAAATGGCAGAAGTACTCAGTTTAAAGAACAGAAATAATTTCTATCGTATAACTTTTGAAACAAAAAACAAGCAAGAGTTATGGCTGCAAAAAAGATAGATATTATGGAATTAAAACAATTGTTACTATTAAAATCTACAGGTGAGAGCAATCGCTCTTGCGAAAGGTTATTAGGTATTCATCGCAATACGATTAATCATTATGTACGGATGTTTAGAGCATCAGGATTAGATTATACAAAGCTGCTTGAGTACACTGATAAAGAGTTGGATGATTTGCTTCCTTCAAAAGGAACAATTGATTCAAATAGATACAGCACGTTCTCAGATTACCTATCCTACTTTGATAAAG
>NZ_JABKBZ010000131.1:0-5666 GCF_013166635.1 Lentimicrobium sp. S6
TTCCCACGACTGAAACCAAGTCAAAGTCGTTTTGTTATTCACACGCTTTGCCTTTTTTAAAAATCAAGATAGGCAGGACTTAAAAGGCCCGCGTCTGGAACCGAGCAACTTCATCTTTCAACTCATTCATTCTTATTGGCTAAAAATGCCCGAATTCGTTTTCGTTTCCTTAATTAAAGAAAGAACTTTTTTCCCTACCAAATGCTTTGTCCTTTGAATTTAAATGCTTGGTAACGGGTTGCAGCTACAAGAAGTTGGCGATTTCGGAGACGAAAACTGTCTGCCAGCACTGCACTTGACACGAAGCATAAAGCTTCATTTAACCACTAAACCGCCAATTTCTTGTAGGTGCTGTTATCTGCTGCCCTTTTTCTCATTCTGAATATTTGACTTTTACTCACTATTGTTTAGCTTGGTATTTAGACTTCAAATCAAATTATCAGTTTAGTTTTCACTCTTTTTACTTGTTCTAAATTTCTTTTTAAATGTCCAGCCTACGCTTAAGCCTGCGCGTATTAAAAAACGATTTCCTAGAAAGGCCACACTAGAAAAATATTCGGTGTACGAATCATCTATATTTGTTTTAATTCCATTTTTACCTCTTACTCCACCGTAAGAGCTTATTCCTGCTATGTGAGGGGTTAGTGTTGCGCGTAAAAAAAGTCCACCATTCGGATTTTGGTAACGATACCCGATTTTTGGAGTAAAATATGCGAAAAAATTATGTTCGTGTCCAATAAATTGTTCATAATGATAAACACCATTGTCGTCCTTGTATCCATAGCTTACAGGGATATTGCCTTCCCTTAAATACATTGCTGTTAAGCCAATGCCTAATTCAAGTTTGCTTTTTCTTTTTCCAAATAGTATATTATAAGAAGCAGGCACAGAAAAAACAAAATAATCCGGAATAGGAATCAATGTTAACCCTCCGGTGAACGAAGTTTTCATTTTTTTCTCCGTTCGATAAAGTCTGTCAAATGAAACTGAAGGATAAAGTCCTTGTCCTGCATATTCAATGTAAATCGAATTTCGTTTTATTGGTGCAACTATATTTGTATCTTGGCTCAAAGCAAGTGCTGGACAAATAATGGTAATGAGTAATGTTATGATTGTTTTCATGCTGTTTTACTTTAAGCCGTTGATGTCATATTTTGAAACAAATTCCCAAACCAATTCTGCGGTGTTCTTTCCTTGATATGTAGTGTTAAACCAAACATGATTTCCTCCAATATATTTGTAATGCTCGACTGAAACAGAACTATCTCCTTGGTCATATATATAATGCTCAATTGTCATTCCTCCACTATTGTCTGTATTTACAGTTGGAGTAGTAGTTGTATTGTTAAAATTAATCCAATAATCTAAAGTGCTTTGTGCAGAGCTGAATTCGTTCCCTCCGTTATATGGAAGCACTTCATCAGCAGTTCCATGAAGATGAATTATCGGCATAGGGTGATTAGTTGGTCCTGTACAATCTAACATTGATCCAGAAACAGAGGCTACAGCAGCAATTAAATTACTTTTATAATGAGCAAGTCCATAGGCCATCATTCCTCCATTTGAATATCCGGCAACATAAATTCTTTCCATATCTATATTGTAATCAGATGAAAGCCCATAAATCAAAGACTCTATAAAACCTACGTCATCAATATCACTTTTATTGTCTCCGCCTGGTGGGCAAGCGTTCCAATGCGAAAAACCATTTAATAAGCTTCCTTGAGGATAGACAAGAATGAAGTTGTTTGCCTCGGCTACCGCACGCATGTCGGCTTCGTTTATATAGTCTTTTATTTTACCTCCATAGCCATGAAAATTAAAAAGGAGTGGAACCATAGTGTTTCCATTGTATGACTGAGGGACATAAAGAATATATTCTCGTGTAATACCATCGTGTTGGATTCTTCGCACGTGTAAGTCATTGTTGTATAATTCTCTTGAGGTTTTTTTACAAGAAAAAATCAAAACGGCTAATAAGAAAATTGAAATAATATTTTTCATCTATTTAATCATTTAGTAATTCATTTTTATTCAGTGTTATCAGTTGGTTGGTATATTAGATTTAAGTTGCTGACATATTTTTAGTTTCATAGGGTTGCAGATAACGGTTACGTATATGAAACGTTTGGCATTTCGAAGCACTTTCCTGTCAAGTTACAAGTACTTTTGATACGGGCTGAAATGCTCGATAAACCACTGACTGCCAAATGTTTTATATACGATGTTATAGCCATGTGCTTTTTTTTCCAGAGTCTAATTGGTATTGAATTTTTTATAATTTTTGAAGTGTTTCATAATTATAATTTCAAGTTCTTCTTTTTGTATCGGTTTCGAAATATAGTCGTTACAACCTGCTTCTATTGCCTTTTCCCTGTCGTCTGTTAAACCAAAAGCTGTTTGGGCAATTATTACTACATCGTTGTTGAATTTTCGAATTTCGCGGGTGGCATCATAACCATTCATGCCGGGCATTTTTATATCCATTAATATGAGATCCGTTTCAGGGTTCTCACGGCATTTATCAATGGTTTCTTTTCCGTTTTTTGTATAGGTAATTTTGTTGAATGTATTTTTAAAGATAGCTTCAAAAAACAATTTGCTGGTTTCATCATCCTCAGCAATAATTACCGATAAATTACTTAAAGATACTTGCGGTTCTTTATTTGTGTTCTCTTTGGCATCGCTTTCTTTCACAAACTGTTTAGTGTAAGGAATGCTAAAGGTGAATGTGGAACCTTCTCCTTCTTTAGATTTTACGCTGATGTCACCACCCAGCATTTCAACATAAGACTTTGCAATGGCAAGCCCCAGTCCCGAGCCTTGATGAACTCTTATGTCTTCAATATCGGCTTGCTCAAAACGGTTGAATATGGCTTCTGTTCGGTTTGCCGGTATTCCTATTCCTGTATCTTTTACGTAAAACTCTAAAACCTCAATATCTTTCTCTTTTTTTAGTGAGCATCCAAAAGTAATTTCTCCTTGTTCGGTAAATTTAATAGCGTTCTTTATCAGGTTTATCAATATACCTTCCAATTTGTGCTGGTCTGTAACAATTAGTGCGTCCTTATCCGAAATTGTGGGGCTATATTTAAGTTTAAGCCCTTTTGATTGAGCCTGGTGGTTAAAAAAGCTATACTGTTCATCAAGAATTTTATTTACCGATACCTCTGTTTTTGAAACTTTAACCAGCCCGGCTTCAATTTTCGAAATATCAATAATATCTGTAACTGTGGCAATCAATCTATCGCTGCTTTTGTTAATAATATCGAAATAATGTTGTTTCTCTTCATCATCAATGTCGGGATCTTGCAGCAGTCCAATAAAACCTGTTATTCCGTTTAGCGGTGTGCGTATTTCGTGGCTCATATTATTCAGAAAAGCAGTTTTTAAGCGGTTGCTTTCTTCGGCTTTCTCAAGAGCCAATTTAAGTTCCTGTTCTGCTTTTTTTCTTTCAAGTGAGATACTAATCTGGTGGGCGATAATCTCAAGCGTTCTCATATCTGATTCGTTATAAGCTTTTTCGTCATCATAGCTTTGAACGGCAATTACTCCCGATACTTTCCCTTTTGCAAATAATGGCAGTCCAAGCCATACTTCCGAAGGGTCACCAACCATCTCAACTTCTCCGGATTTTTCAAGTTTAGCCTTAACATCTTTTGTTGCCAATAAGGATTTTTTTGTTTTTATAACATATTTTGTTAATGTTTTTCCGGCTGGAAATGAAGTGAATTTATCTTTTTTGTCCTCGTGATGCATTAAAGAAATTGAATCGGTAGGTTCATCATAAAGAGCAACAAAAAAGTTGCTTGTGTCGATAATCGCTCCCAGTTCGTTTTTAACCAGCGCTATAAATTCATCAGGGTTTTCGCTTATTGCAACCGCATTTGAAATTTGATGAATCGTATTTTGAATTTGCTCGTTTCGTTTGCGTTCGGTTATATCCTCACAAACGATAAAAACCTCCGGATCGCCCCCGGTGTTTGTTACCGCCCGCGCCGCCTCCCTCATCCACAGCAGGCTGCCGTCTTTTCGGATTTTTGGCAATTCCCATCTTATCACCTCACCGGGATGACCCAGGCAGTTTTTTAATTGCTCGTTTACCGCTTTATGATCAGCGGGATGAAATACACGCAGCACCGACTGACCTGTTAGTTCTTCAGCGCGGTAACCCAGTTCCCGGGCGCCATGCACATTTACCGACTGCACAATTCCCCGGGCATCCACCGTAAGATACGTGGAAGGATTATCTTCATACAGTACCCGAAATCGCTCTTCGCTCTCTTTGAGTTGCCGCTCAATTTCCTTTTCTATAGTAACATCTCTGCCACTGCCAACAACGCCGATCATCTCGCCTTGCTCATTTATAAGCGGTGATTTGTGTACATCGAGATAGAGAAATTTACCTTTCACATTTCCAAACTCATCAAACCTCTTCGGGCTTTTTTCTTCGATAATTACATGGTCGGAATCCCTACAGATTTCACCAAAGGTATGCCATTGCGGATTATGTGGATGGCGGTTGCGTTCCCTTTGGGCAAAAAACATATCCTTCTTGCCAAGCGGTTCATCTGTATCTTTAGCGATTAACAGATTCCTGCACATCGCCTGGTTTACAAAGATGTAATTATTGTGCAAGTCTTTTGCCCAAAGCATATCGGTCATGTTGTCAGCGATTGTTCGAAAGATTCTAAACAATTCTCTGTATTTCTCTTCGCTTTCCAACAGTGCTTGTTCCGCCTGCTTGCGCTCGGTGATGTCACTCGCAATATAAAGCACCGAGTTTTTTGTTTTTGGAGTTGCACTGCCTTCAAACCATCTTGTTTTGTTATCAATTACCATAGGGTATTCAATGATATTTGTTTTGTTTTCATTGAGGCATTTACGAATAAATTCAAGAAAAATATCGGCTTCAGATTTCGGAAATACTTCATGCAGTGTTTTACCAATTGTATCATCCGAAGGTTTGAACATGAGTTCAGGTGATGTTGGGGCAATATTGATATATCTTCCGTCATAATCCATTTCAAACACAATATCTGTCATCGCATTGAAAAGAGTTGTCAACTTTTCCTCGCTCTCCCGCAATGAATGCTCGCTGGCAATTAATTGTTGGTTGTTTGCTCTCAACTGTTGCTCTGTGGCTTGTAACTGCTGATTGTTTGCGGCAAGTTGTTGATTGGTAGCCCCCAACTGTTGTTCGTTTGCAAGCAGTTGCTGGTTTGTAGCTTTATGTTCTTCTTCACGCTTTTTACTTTGATTGCGTAAATCGTCCAACTCAGCTATGAGTTGCTCTTTGGTTTTGTTAGAATCATTTTTCATTGATTATCATCCTTATTTTTTTCACCTGAAAATTCCCATAATTTTTTTTCGATACTATCTCCAACAGTAAAGTTAACAAGTCCTGAACTTAGGTTTAGTGTGGCTGATCGTCTTTCGTAGCCTCCCAAAGATGTTTCTTTTACAATTAACTTTTTCTGCTTAATAGTTTCAAAGATATATAAAATCAGATTATTAGCTACTGTGTCATTTTCGTTTTTCAACACATTTGCTCCACCAACAAGACAAATTTCAATGTTCTGTTTTGATGAACCCAGTTTGCTCAATTCACTCAATAAATTTGTGATGGCGTTTTCGGCATATTTGTTTTCATCTTCTTTGTTGTC
>NZ_JABKBZ010000132.1:0-5552 GCF_013166635.1 Lentimicrobium sp. S6
TCTTCTGTTTTTGAGATATCTTCGTAATGTAGCATGTTTTGTACTTTTTGTGTGGTAACCTAAAGATACAATAAAACCAAGGGATTCCCAAGGTTTCATGCTGCATTTTTTCTCTAAAATGCTCAGTATATAACGGTGCGAAACTTCAGTTAAATAAAGTATAAACTGCTTAGATAGAATTGTATTCCATCGTTATTTTAATAGCTTGAGATATTATGCAATCAAGCTCCATGATCTTGAAGCCTTATTCTTTAGATACACCAACAGAATGCAATTCTATCAAGAAAATACAAACTTTAAACTTTGAAAGGTCGAACTTTGAACTCTAAGTACTCTAGACACTCTAAATACTTATTTCTCATTTCACGCAAAGAACTCGCAAAGACAAAATATGCCAAGATCGCAAAAGGAATCTAACTATTAAACAAAGTATAAACTGCTTAGATATAATTGTATTCCATCGTTATTATAATAACCTGAGGTTAATACGAATTTGTCAAACACAAAAAAGGCCATACTTTAAAAAGTACAGCCTGTTTTTCTATTGGAAACCAGAATTAATTATCGTGCTTGTCGCCTAATTTCTCTAAGTTTTCCATTCCTTTGATGTTCAAAGTTTTGGCCATAGAACCCATTTTGGCTAGGTTGATATCGCCAGTGATGCTGATGATGGCATTATCGTCTTTCGAACCTCCTATAACCATTAAGAGCTCTCTTACTTTTCCATCTTTTTCTTGAATCATAAATTTAATATCCATGTCTTTTTCTTTTACGGACATCAGTTCTTTGAAGTTTTTCTTGGGTAAAACATCCATCACCTCGGTATAAAGATTTACATCTCCCATGATGGTATCCATGGCAAGGATTCTGATGCTCTCGATAGAGCGGGCCATTTCTACCATTTCTTTTCCATCGTCGGTGGTATCCATTTTAGATATCATCTCGAACATGGCTTGGTTGATGGTCACAACGGTGAATCCCTCCATTCCATTATACTTATCGAATATTTTGTCGGTGGCCGATTGGGCCATCAATGTGGAAATACCTAATATTCCCATGGCTAATAATAAAACTAACTTTTTCATTTTTATGGTTTTTTACATTACTAATTTTAATTTGCTTTTCTTCATGCTCGAAATATTCTGCAGCTTTTCGAGTGATTGATCTATATGATTCACATGATTTATCTTTTCTATATTCTTTTGATAGACTTGCTCCATCTTTCCTATTTCTTGAGTTTGTGTACCTATGATAGCAGCCTTTTCGCTGAACTTGCTACTGGCTTCATATCCTTTATCCATGGATTCTAATCCTATGCTCAGATACTTTTGGGCTATCTGAATCTCTTTTGGACTCAAAGTATTATTTTGAATGCTCGTTTGGCTATAAAACCAAGAAAAGCCTAGGACTAATAAAATAACTGCCGCTGCCGACCAGCTTGTCCAACTTTTCCAGTCTATTTTTCTCATTATAGTTTCTGGAAGCAAGTCTTCCTCTTCTAGGTCTGCAATGATGTTTTTATCCTCCTCAAAAACAGTAAATAGTATTTTGTATTGGGCCAATTCCGGAGCTATGTCTTCATATAAAAAATAATGACGCAGCTGCTTTTCTTCCAAAAGATTGGTTTCTCCTTCAAAATACTTCTGTAATAGCTGTTTTATGTTTTCTGTTTTCATCATTATCCTATTTTTGTCATTTGGAAATCCATTTGTTTCATCAATTGCACTTTGATTTCTTTTCGGGCTCTACTGATGATGACTCTCAAATTATTAGTACTTAAGCCTGTTATCTCACTGATTTCGTCATAATCTAATCCATCCATCTCCCTGAGTTGAATCACCTCTCTTTGCTGAGGATTCAAATTAGAAATAATCTGTCTTACCCTTTGTAACTCGTCGTTCACCACCAATTGTTTCTCAGGGTTCTGATGGTCTGAACGAGCTAAAACCTGTTCTTCCTTATTGGTTTCAGGCTTGTGTTTTCGAATATTATCGATACAGCCATTTCTAACCATCGTTAAGGAAAAGCTTTTGATACTTTTGATATTTCCAAGAACTTTTCTTCTGTTCCAGAGCTTTAAAAAGCTATCCTGAACAATGTCTTTAGCATCCTCCTCATTTTGTAAAATGCGCAGCGCCAGTCGGTACATTTGGTCCTTATGGACGAGTACTTGTTTTTTAAATTGGTCTTTTTGCATTTTTCTAATTCTGATTTTGCCTTTGGACAATGATATGACGATTGTTTTGGAGATGCATTACAAAGATGATGAAATATTTTTTATTGAGGTTTTCAATTAATCCTAATTATGGGCGAATTGGGCCACTAAGGCTCGAAGGCTCTAAGACAAATCAATTTTGCTGATAAGGTTCCATGTAAAGAGCGCGAAGTTAAAATGACGCTAACGCAAAGTAAAAATATAGATGTTTGCTTTTTTGTTACTAATCAGTTAGAAATAGTATACTTGATTTTCCCTGATTGCCCCAACCCCAAGGGGAGTCAGGAAAAAGATTCAACAAAACTATTAGATTGAGAAGTCGATATTCTAAAGTAATTTGATTTTTAAAGCTGGAA
Source organism: Lentimicrobium sp. S6 (assembly GCF_013166635.1). NCBI lineage: Bacteria > Pseudomonadati > Bacteroidota > Bacteroidia > Bacteroidales > Lentimicrobiaceae > Lentimicrobium > Lentimicrobium sp. S6. The sequence continues at coordinate 2,572 of NZ_JABKBZ010000132.1, forward strand.
TCTGATTTTTTTGCTCCCCGTGGGGAACTACTCTTTATACACATCTTGTTTAAACAAATCAAAAGCTATTTTGAAGCCTTCGTACTTTTGGTTAAAGTTATCATAACCTCTTTTAATAGATATGTAGCCTGGAGGCCCATGCGATTTGTATCCACTCCAACCACTTAAGCGAGCAATTATCCATGATGCCCAGTTTAGCGTTTCTTGTTTGTAGGGATTTTTTTGCTTTAATGTTTTGCCTTCAACTTCAGATAGCATCATTTTCAAAAATATTATCTGATTGTCAGTAAAATACAGCTTGGCCTTAGCATTGTGTTCATTCTTTAAAGAAAGCTTTAGTGCCATGATAACCAGAGCGACTTGCAGAGCCATGACTGTTAACTTTTTCAATGCAGATCCTGATTCCAATTGTGCTGATTCTATTTCCAAGCCTTGGCTTTTTAAAACACGAAAAAGCTCCTCTATAAGCCATCTATTACTATACCACTGAGTGTAAGTCAAAGCATCTTGCGGAGTTGATATATTATGCGTTGTTAATAGTCGCCATAAAATGGGGGATTCTCCTTCTGGCACACTTTCGTTCAGTTCACGAGCTTCAATAGCCCATAATTCAACGTATTCAGGTAAATCGTTCTTTTCCTTCCTGTATGGCTTTTTGATTTTTACTTTAAGGTACTTGAGTGCGATTTTCGCAACTCGATTTTTTCGCTTCTTATTTGCTTTTACCTCGAGATTGAAAATTAGTTTTTGTTCTTGCTGCTCAAGCGTTTCAAAAAGTTTGGTATCACTGTTATGAAGCTTCCTGTTTACACTCGACCGTATTAATAAATCAGTTCGTTCATCAGGTACATATACTAACTCCTCGTAGATATCTGATTCTCTATCTCCTATGATGGTGAGTTTGGGAGTTTCTGATAATGCAGACTTTGTCTTTTCTGCACTTTCAACCCACCGATATGATTCTTTATCTTTAAAGTCTTGTGAAGGATATTTCCTCTCGTATTTATCTTTCTTATCCCAGCTTCGATTCCAAATCTTGCTATAGGGAATACCTATTGGTAACCCAGACTTTTCATCAATAGCTAAAACTGGATGACAAAAAAATCCTACATTACCTTTTTTTGTAACTGGACCTATATCATTATCATTCAGCCCAATCCTTTGTTTATGATGACTGTAATTTAACTCTGTTGTATCTTGAAGACAAAGTAAATGTGAAGAACCTTGGTTTTGCTTACATGATTCTATTACACCATCTAATAAATGTTCATAACTGAAATGTTGATTTCCTAACATTCTATACGCTCCTATTTTTTCAGAATGAGAACCAGAAAATTGATTCACTATTGCATTACCAAAAGTAAGCATATCATTCATTACTTTTTCTACTCGTTTTTCAATTCTAAAATCTGGCAAAACACCGTTGAAAAAACCATTAAACTTATTGATTATCATGGTGTTAAGATACGAAAAAAACCACGAGTCGACAAAATTTAAAGAGCTATATTTCAGGTATTTAATAAACTTTTTTTGGTGCTTTTTGAGGGAGGAAAATGTGTATAAAGAGTAGCGTGGGGAAGGGGCAAAACAAAAAAATCATTTCTTAAAAGCAATTATAGTAATTTAATATTAGACTTAGTTACGCTTTTTTTAATGGTATATTTACCATGATATGATTTATTAATCGAATAACATTAGTATTTTTGAAGCCAACAAAACCTATCATTTTATGAATCCTCTTATTCAAGCAGGCACCTCCATTGTCATTTTTGCATTAATCAGTTATTCTATTGCAATTATTATCGAACAAAGGCAAAAGGTTGTCAGTAAGAAAGTATTATTATTTCTGACTCTAGGGGTTACCTTAGATATTATTGCTACTACATTTATGATTCTTGGTTCCTCAAAAGGGGGATTTACTTTACATGGTTTTATTGGCTATTCTTCACTATTGGGAATGTCAATTGATGCTATTTTCATATGGCGCTTAAAAATAAAAAATGGTTTCAACTCCCCAGTTCCAAAGACCATTCACCTTTATTCACGTTATGCTTGGATATGGTGGGTTCTGGCTTTTATAACAGGAGGATTATTGGTGGCCTTTAGATAATGATGACTTCTTTTTCCTAGACTATCTTATGTAAATAGATGATTGTGTTTCTTAATTAAATTGAGGTGTTTAGCTAAGTCCTTATTCAACACTAAAAGACAAACACCAGAAATAATAACACTTAGCCTTTTTTTCGTTTGCCCCAACCCCAAGGGGAGCGAAAAAAACATGCACCAAAACAATTAGTTCTACAGTTTAGTAAAAAAACCTATAGCGTATCGACTTAAATTCCATTAAGCTAAGTAAGTAATTGAACAACTTATAATTAAACTTAAGATTTCTCGCTTTGCTCGAAACGACCATTGCTTAAATGTTTTTATAAAAGGGCGCATAAATCCATTAATTGTTTCACTTGCATTTATGCGCCCTTTTTTATCTCTCCTCTTGAATACTTAGGACATTTCGAACGCAGAAAGAAATCTAGTTCTCCAAACGTTATTTCTCTGCACCTCTGTGGTTTTTGGTAAGAGCTTAGAGCGACTCTATTCTGTCATTTCCCCCTTGTATTCTCTTTGTACGGAAATATGCTTATTGGGCTTTGGAGACTTGGAGTAAAAGGCTTCTGAGTTTAAAAAATAGATTTCTCCTCCACTATGTTTCGTCGAAAAGACCTGAACTCTTGGGGTAAATAAATAGCGCGACAAGGCAAATGTCATTTATAATTGAGCTTGTCGCGCTTTCTTTCAAAACGATAATATTGGGGTCATTTCGAAGGAGAAGGTTTACTTCGACTGAGAAATCTTTTAACCTGAGTTCGGTTTTTAACTATCTGAAATTCAGTTGTTAATGGTGATATTTTTGACCATAAAATTAGGAGATTTCATGAGTATTTATTATCTTTGTGACTGATAATCAAACAATTAACAATAAA
>NZ_JABKBZ010000133.1:0-5172 GCF_013166635.1 Lentimicrobium sp. S6
TAGCAGCTACTTCAATCATACCATTGGTATTTCCGTAGCATCCACTTACATCTGTAAGTATTACTTCAACTACTTCTAATAAAGCAGGTTCGGTAATTACTGTTGGCATATCATAAAGAACTCTACATCCATTATTGTCCTTCACTTTCACTTGATAAGTTCCAGCTGCTAGACCTGTGAATACACCGCCATTTATTAGATAAGTGTCTCCATTATCTATAGAGTATCTCAATATTCCAGTTCCTCCTGTAGCATTGATATGAATCTCGCCACTAGCATCTCCAAAACAGCCCATCACATTAACCACATCTACTGATACAATATCAATAGCATCAGGCTGAGTAATTGTAATAGATTCTTCTAGAACAGTTTCACAACCATTAGCATCACGTACTAAGATTTCATAAACACCTGCTCCTAATTCTTCGAATACTGGATTCACAAAATAGCTTCCTCCATTGTCGATAGAATATAAATAATTAGGTGTTCCTCCACTAGCTGCGATTTCAATGCTTGCATTCATATTACCGGCGCAAATGCTAACATCTGTTACCAATACTTCATCAATAACTAAAGCTGATAAAGGCTCTGTCACTGTATGAGGTCCTGAAATTTCGACACAATCATTGGCATCAGTTACTGTCAATACATAATCGCCAGGTAATAAACCGTTAATACTTTCGGTATCAGCAGTAAATCCATCAGGTCCTACCCACTCATAACTAAAGTCTGGTGTTCCACCTGAAACTGTCATATGTACAGATCCTGTGCTATTTCCAAAACAATCTACATTAGTGATTCCATCTAAAGCAATAACGATTGGAGCTGGTTCATTTACATGAATTGTTATTCCCCATCCGCTAATACAATCATTGGCGTCTTTCACATAGATATCATAATCACCGGCGGCTAAATCTTCGAAAAGATTTGATGCTTGCCAAGTAGTAGCATTGTCTATAGAGTACATATATGCTGGTGTTCCGCCACTAACTATTACAGTTATAGTAGCATTTTCATCACCTTCACATCCTGTTACATTTGAGGTAACAACATTGTCAACAACTAATACATCAGGTTCTCCGATTACAATATCAGTTGGCCAAGAAGTTACACAACCATGTATATTCATAACAGATACAGGATATGTGCCAGGAATAAGACCTGTAAATATACCATCTGTATTTGAATAATCAGTTCCATCAATACTATATGTTAAATCACAAACAGCATCGGTAGCCACAACAGTAATGGTACCATTATCATCACCATTACAAACAACATCAGTTGAAGTAACATCTAAAGTGAAAGTATCATCTATCTTAATCACGTGGTCGAAACTATCAAAGTTTCCACATTCGTCTGTTACAGTATATGTTCTAGTGATTACGATTGGACAAGTTCCTACTTCTACATCTACACTTGATACAATAATATCTGCATCGTTGGTACATACATCAGTAATGGTTAATCCGCCTGCTAATGCTTCAATTCCTGCTACAGTTGCTTCTGCGGCTGGTGCTGCACTGGCATCACATCCTTCTAATACTGTTTCGTCAATAGCTCCTGCAACAACTGGTGCCTGAGTATCATTAACATATAATACATGAACAAAATCTACACTTGTATTACTACTTTCGTCAGTAGCTGAATATGTTCTTGTTATCATCATTGGACAACTTCCTGTTACAACATCAATATTACTAATTGTAATATCTGCTGAGGCAGAACATGCATCTGTTATCGTTAAATCTCCTGCTAATGCTTCTAAAGCAGCAACTGTAGTTTCTGCTGGAGAAGCTGTGACATCACATCCTTCAATATTAGAATCTAATAATGAACCTGCGATAACAGGTGCTGTTACATCATTAACGGTGACGGTTGTCATACAAGTTGCATCATTACCATTGCTGTCCGTTACTGTTAATGTTACTGTATTTGGACCTGCATCGGCACATGTGAAGGAATTTGGTAATACTGTCATTGTAACAATTGCACAATTATCAGAAGAACCTAATCCTATAGCATCAATATCTGTTGATGTTAACATATAGTTCCCTGTTGCATCTAATTCTACTGTTATAGGATTACATACGGCAACGGGAGCAATATTATCATTAACAGTGACAGTTGTCATACAAGTTGCATCATTACCATTGCTGTCCGTTATTGTTAATGTTACTGTATTTGGACCTGCGTCGGCACATGTGAAGGAATTTGGTAATACTGTCATTGTAGCAATTGCACAATTATCATAAGAACCTAATCCTATAGCATCAATATCTGTTGATGTTAACATATAGTTACCTGTTGCATCTAATTCTACTGTTATAGGATTACATACTGCAACGGGAGCAATATTATCATTAACAGTGACAGTTGTCATACAAGTTGCATCATTACCATTGCTGTCCGTTATTGTTAATGTTACTGTATTTGGACCTGCGTCGGTACAAGTAAATGAATTTGGTAATACAGCCATTGTAGCGATAGCGCAATTATCAGAAGAACCTAATCCGATAGCATCAATATCTAATGATGTTAACATATAGTTTCCTGTAGCATCTAGTTCTACTGTTATAGGATTACAAACAGCTACTGGATCAATATCATCACCTACACCTACGGTATATGTTTCAGCAGGGTCTATGGTACAACCATCACTATCTTTTACTAAAATAGTATGGTCACCTTGTGTTAAACCTGTGAAAATATTTGAGGTTTGATATGGGTTTCCGTCAATTGAATATTCAAAAGCACCAAAACCACCACTAGCAATAATCTCTAGTTCTCCATCTGAACCACCAAAACAAGTGACATCAGTAACAAAAACATCGTCGATTTGAACTTCTGGACGTTCTGTAACTTCGAAATCATTTAATGGATAAGCTACTTCACAACCTGCAGCATCTTTTACCCAGATTTCATAGAATCCGGCGAATAAATTATCAAAAACATTGCTAGCTTGATAAGTCACGCCTCCATCTATAGAATATTCATAACCAGGAGTTCCACCAGATACCAAAATTTGAATTTCTCCATTTTGATCACCAAAACAAGGAACAACGGGTTGTTCACCAACAAAATCATAAGTGATAGCAGTTGGCTCTCCAATAACAACAGCATTACTTCCGCCACCGTTGTCATAATCACCTGTACAACCTTCTGTATCCATCACTGATACATTATAAGTACCTGCAGTAAGTCCGGTAAAGGTATAAACATAAAAATCAACACCGTTCCAAACTCCTGTTTCATAAGTAGAACCATTGTCAATTGAAATTTCAGTTGGTCCTGAGTTTCCTCCTTCAACTTTTACTTCAATAGAACCATCAGCTCCTCCATTACAAGTAGCATCAGTTGGAGTAACAACATAAGTAAATGGTTCTGGTTGGCCTATAAAGACCACTTCATCATCATCACATCCATTTGAATCTGTAACTGTTACCGTATAGCTATTTGCAGGAAGATTCACAAACTGTGTTCCTACTAGGCTACCTGCGACTGGTGCAATAGTGAAAGTATAATCTGTTATACCTCCTGTTGCGGCTAAATCAATAATTCCATCAGTACCACCAAAACATGTTACGTTTTGATTTCTTACTGAAGTATTATCTAGCTCTGCAGGTTCACTAATTGTATAAACTGAACTTGTAAGATCACATCCATTACTGTCTGTCACCTCCAAGGTATAATCTCCAGCTTCTAAGCCTGATAAATCCTCAGTTTCTGGGTCAACAAAACCAGCAGCTGTACTTGACCATGAATAAGTATAGGAAACAGTTCCACCACTTACAGTCAGGTCAATATAACCATCACCTGATCCAAAACAAGTAATATCATCAGCATCAACCAAAGTAATATCAAGAGCTGTAGGTTCGTCAATGGTAACTGTTTTAGTTATCAAGCAACCATTGGCATCTCTTACTCTAACACGATATACTTCTCCATCTAAATTAGAGAAAATATTAGAGCTTTGCCAAGCTTCGTCCCAAGTACCACTTTGAAGTTTGATGCGATATTCATATGGAGCAGTACCACCTGTTGCAGAAACCTCAATTTCTCCATTAGCAGCTCCATTACAATCTACATCAGTAGTAGTAAATGTGAAATCAAGAACATCAGGTTCTGTTATTGTATAAGTAGCACTAACAACTGGACCACATCCTAGATTATCATCAACAGTTAAAGTATAAGTACCAGGAGTTAATCCTGTAATGTCTTCTGTTGTAGCTCCATTGTCCCATAAATAAGTATAAGGACTATTTCCACCAGTAACATCTACATCAATAGCACCATCATTGGCACCATTACAAGATACATTGGTTTGAGTGTTTAAAGAAACCGCCAAAACATCTGGCTCATCAACGGTAACTGTTTTTGTAATAGTACATCCATTGGCATCTCTAACTCTAACGCGATAGGTCTCACTAGCTAAACCTGAGAAAGTACTAGAAGGTTGCCATGGTTGAGTCCAAGTGGCTTCGCTTTGAAGTTTGATGCGATATTCATAAGCACCAGTTCCGCCAGTGGCGTTGATTTCAATTTCTCCATCAGATAATCCATTACAAGAAACATCAGTAACAAACGAAGTAAAATCTAGCACTGTAGGTTCTGTTACTGTATAAGTATCAGAAGTAGTACAACCATTATTATCAGTTACAGACACGGTATAGTCTCCAGCTAATAATCCTGTTATGCCTGCTGTTGTAGCTGAATTACTCCATAAATAGGTATAAGCAGGAGTTCCTCCAGCAACAGCTGCAGTCAATTCACCAGTAGCACTTCCGTTACAATCAACCATCGTAGATGAAGATAGAGTTACACTAAGTGCAGCAGCTGGCTCAGCAATTGTCCAAGAATCTGAAGTTGTACAACCATTTGCATCAGTTACACTTATGGTATAAGTTCCTGCAGCTAGGGAAGAAATATCTTCAGTTGTCGCTGCATTACTCCATAAATAAGTATAATCTGTGGTTCCTCCTGATGTGGTCACATCAATAGCACCTGTAGACTCACCGAAACATAATATATTTGTTTCAGTACCTATAACAGCTAATACTGAAGGCTCAGAAACACTATGAGGGCCAGATGTAGTTGTACATCCATTGGCATCCGTTACAGTTACACTAAAGTTTCCTCCAGATAATCCTGAAAGATCCTCTGTAGTTGCTC
>NZ_JABKBZ010000134.1:0-5161 GCF_013166635.1 Lentimicrobium sp. S6
AGATCTAAGACTAAGCTATAGTCCATGTTTTCTAATCTTATATAGCAAAGAATTTTTTATCTATCAAAAAAAATATCCAATTCCCTAATTCCAGTTCTCATTAACTTATCTCCCCATAAAAAATAACTTGACCCGAGATTTATCCTGAAAATGAGACTGACTTTTTCCTTACAGTTACTAAGGCCAATATTAGCTTTAAAATTAAAAGAGGTGTGGTTAAGAGCTTGACCCTTTTACAAGGAGGACGAAAAATGCGGGGCAAGAAGATTGAATAGTAAAGCTATTTCTACAAAAATAAAATCCATGATAAGTAAAACTCAGAAGTTTTGGGATAAGCAAGCTAAAAGATATGATGATAACGAGAGGCAATTCGATCCTGTGTTCAAAGAAATAATCTTAGGAACTAAAAACCATCTTTCAGCTAATGACAAGGTTCTGGATTTTGGCTGTGCTACTGGGACCAAAACAATAGCCCTTGCTGAGTCTGTAAAACATATTCATGGACTTGACACTTCAAGTGAAATGATAAATGAGGCGAATAAAAAGATTATTGGCGGTCATTTGAAAAATATAAGTTTTGCACAAGGAGATGTATTTGATAACGGTTTTAAGATGGCTTCATTTGATAAAATCATATCTTATGGAGTTATTCACCTGCTAAATGATAGTAATAAAACAATTGGTAGAATACATAATCTATTAAAAAGAGATGGATTGTTTATCTCTTCTACAGCCTGTTTGGAAAGTAAGATGGCCTTTAAAAATAGCTTAGAATTTAAAGCATTTCGCTTGATTAAGAACTTAGGTTTTTTTCCTTTGCATTTAAATATGTTTACTCCTGAAAAAGTAGAGCGTTTATTGACTAATCAAGGTTTTGAGATAATTAAAGCAGAAACCATATTTCATGGGATAACGATTAGCTTTATTATTGCAAGAAAGTGGGATAAAGACTGATAGAAAGCACTTGGCTCAATAATATATATGACGACATTCATTAGAAATATTTGGAATATGAAAAATATTAAAATTGCTTTATTGAGTCTGCTTTTTCTTGTATTCTTGACCAGTTGTTTAAGGCTAGGAACAAAAGATAAGACAGCTGAAAATCAAATTATCTATTCGCAATCCGATTCGGATTTAAGAAAATCTGATTCCATTCAGAACATCCTTACTAAAGTAGTAAATGATGGTCAAGCACCCGGAATGATTGCTGCCATCATCTCAGGCGAAGGGGTCATTGCCATAGCTTCTGCCGGTGAGCGTAAAGCGGGTTCTGGTATTGCGTTTACTGCTAATGACGTGGTGCATCTAGGTTCATGTGGAAAGGCAATGACTGCTACCATGATAGCCACTTTGGTAGCAGAAGGAAAGCTCAGTTGGGACATGAAATTGATAGAAGCTATTCCTGATCTAAAAAATAATATTCATCCTGATCTTAAGAATACTACACTTTGGCAATTACTAACTCATCGTGCCGGTATCCAAAATGATCCAATTGACTGGTACGCATATGCCGATATGGATATCAAAGAAAGACGATTTTCAATATTGAAGGATAACATAAAACTTGCTCCAGCATACACTGACGGAGAATTCCATTATTCTAATTTCGGTTACGTAGTTGCTGCTTGTATGGCAGAGCAAATAACGGGCTTAAGCTGGGAAACTTTAATGAGAGAGCGTTTATTTGGACCGCTTGGTATGACAACTGCCGGATTTGGTGATCCTGTTAAAAATAAGTCAATAGACCAACCATGGGGGCATAAGAAATCATGGCTTCAAAACAAATGGAAACCCAGTAGAGATTATTATGGGGAAGTTTTAAGTCCTGCCGGTCGGGTGCATTGCAGTGTAGAGGACTGGGCTAAATTCATTTCACTTCAATTACCTGGGGAAAACACTTTTCTTGATAGAATAATTCTAAATAAATTGATAGAACCTAATGGTGTTTATGCAGGCGGGTGGGTTGTATTCCAAGAGACTGAACAACCATGGGCAAAAGGAATAGTGCTAGTACATGGAGGAAGTAATGAGATATGGTATGCTGCAGTTATGGTAGCCCCTAATTTGGATAGAGCTTATGTTATCGTTACGAATTCGTGTGATTTTGGACTTACTGATCGTGTTTGCGTTGAAATGACCAACAAGATAGCGAAAATGGATCAAGTATTGTTTTAAAGAATATTCCATTAGGGATGTATATCGTTAAAGCTGAGTGTGATGGCTCAAGTAAAACGCTAAAAACTATGGTCAATTAAAATAGTACTGATTGCTTTTGGTTTCTTGTGCTTTGGAACAAGCTTTCTTAAACGCCAATTACCACCCGTTTAATCACAATTTATTAAATGCTTTAAAATACATCTGTTTATTACCCTCCTCATCAGGGCAAACGCATACTTTTAATTTGTCCACAGATTTCCGCAAATTAACACAGATTGCAAACAAAGTTCAGCTTTGCTATACTCTCTTTGTAGAAATAATCCGTGAAAACTTGTGGAATTAGTGGGCAGCTTTTTCTTTTTTTAATTTAATCGTTGATTTTTTAATTAAAACTGAAAGTATGAGTTTGCCCTGCCCTCCTCATGACCAAATACCATTTCTTTCATAAGGATTAAAAGCCTTTCATTAAAATTCTATTAGGTGTATGTCTTATGTATAGGGAAGGGGCTGGGTATGAACACAGAATGTGTAATATCGATTACTAATTAAAATATGCCTTAATTATGTTTTGGCATTAAATCCGAGTATAGTTCTAGACAAGCTAATGTGAAAGCGAAATAGCTTAAGGCGCATTATTACATACCTTTGGTATAAAACACTATCTATCCTTTCTGAAGAGATGAAAATTGATTTATATTTACCAAAATTCCTATTTAGGCCAATTGGGGCTTGGCTAGGGTAGAAATTAATATCAAAATATTAGAATATATACGGACACACGATATGGACAAACTAAATGGAAAATGGTTAGGATCTTATTCTTTTGATCCTGAATTTGGACAGGACAACAAAGTATTTAACTTTGAACTTACACTTCAGGTTGATGATGAGGATGATATCTCCGGAGAAATCAAAGATATTTCTGATGACAACCAATCTCCAGGAATTGCTAAAGTGACTGGATTTGTTGATGACAACGAAATTAGTTTTATCAAACAATATCCAGCATTATTTCTAAGAAACGATGTTGGTGAAATCATTATAGATAAAAGTAAAGAGCATCCAGAGATTCACTATCATGGAGTTATTTCAGAGGATTCCATGGAAGGGGAGTGGGATATGGAAGCTGGTGTATTGTTTAAAGTAGGAGAGTTTCATTCTCAGTTGATTTCAGGGAAATGGAAAATAGAGAAATTAAAATAACTTAGAGGGTTTTACAATTAATTAATTCGATTTAGTTAAGTTACTCAAGCTTCGAATATTGTTTAAACTATTGTAAATAAATCAGATATGAAGCCTTGAAAATCGGATGTTATTGTCTGTTAAGATATCCATTTTCATTATGTATTAACTTTGTGAAACTTGGCGTATTCTTTGAGAAACTTCGTGGAATAGCTATTTCGCTGGGAGACACAAAGAAGTCTCAAAGTTCCACTAAGAAGAGAAAACTAGTAAAATAATGAATTACAAACAATTATTTATTGCCAGCAAGTTTCGAAACTTTAGTTAAGTAATATGTGAACACCTCAAATATGAATTTAAAATATACAAAATGAAAAAAATAATCTGGAATAGTCTATTTCTAGTTTCGCTGATTTTATGGGGCTGCAATAGCTCATCAGAAGAAGCTCATAAAAATGATAGCACTAAACAAAATGATATCAACCATTTAGAAGAGGGTTTAAATTTCGCCATGCAAACACAAAAAGTATTGGCTAAAAACCTGATAAATGAAATCAATATCAAAGGAACAGTAGGGGCTGTAACTTTCTGTTCTGCTAAAGCTTATCCCTTAACCGACAGTATGGCCATCGCTTTAGATGTTCAATTAAAAAGAGTCTCAGACCAAGCCAGAAATCCGAATAATAAGGCAAACCCACAAGAGGCAGCATATATTGCAAAATCAAAAGAGTTTCTGAAAAAGGGAGAAATGGTAAAACCCAAAATGACTGAAATTAATGGAAGAATGGTGGGCTATTATCCCATCATAACCAATCAACTTTGTTTGCAATGTCATGGAAGCCAGGGCGCAGAACTTAAACCAGAAACCCTTTTGCAAATTGCAGGTTTATATCCAAATGATAAAGCCATCAATTACAACATAAACGAACTAAGAGGAATTTGGGTAGTGGAAATGAATAAAAAATAGTAATAAGGTTCCGTAAAAATAAGAAGAACAAGACTTATCAATTAAACAAAACAAATGAATCAAAAAGAATAATCAGAGTTAACAGATGAAGAACTCTTAGTAAAAGCAAAAAAAATGAAATCGAACTCCATTATAAATGCTGTGTAATTGGCTTTATGGTGGGAGTTATCTTCTACAGTTTAGTGAAAAGTACTTGGGGACTTGTTACTTTGTTCCATTATTTTTAATCTACAAACTAGTGAATCAATCCAATGATGATAAAGCTATGAAAGAAGTTCTAAAAGAGCGGGATTTATTATAAGTCTTGATTTTCAGTTTGAGATTCTTGCTATACTTTTGTGTCCCATATTGAGATATCTAAACCTTAAATATTTAAAAAAGCAAAATGACATGAATAAAATAACACTAATCGTACTACTTGCTTTTATTGGAATTGGTCTTCAGGCTCAGGACACTTTAATTGCCAAAAGCTTTTTCAAAAAAAGAGATTTTGGTCAATATTTTTATTCTGACAGATATGCTCCAATTACTAATGTGGGAATTGGGGCTATGGCTTTATTCGATACCTACGATATTGGATTAGAAAGAAATGGAGTAGTGCCCGTTGCAGAGCCCATCCTTGGAGCTCAATTACCCATTTACTATTTTAAAGATGAATCCAAACGATGGTCATTGTCCATACCAATTTCATTTTCGGTTTGGTTCGATTTTACCGAAGAAAGAACGGGTCACATTAAAAACTATGGGGAATCCTTATCTTAGCTGACAAAAATTAAGTTTTGGAATTAACAATATTACAAGAGTTTTTACCCGCATTTATCTTAGATTATTTTGAGGTAAAAGAGTTTTACA
>NZ_JABKBZ010000135.1:0-5091 GCF_013166635.1 Lentimicrobium sp. S6
TAAATCACAAATACTATCTGCTAATGTAGGTTCCTTACGTATTTTCATACCATAAAAATACAACTTATTTATCTGATATACAATTATATAAGGTGATTTATTTTGTTAATTACCATGCAACGGTCTTGAATTGTTCACTCATCTCATAGAATACAATTGAAAGGAGAATCTCTAAGAAAAAACAAATTAAAATCATCAAAAACAGAAGCAAATTAATGTGAAATATTTAGGAAAATTAATGTGTGAAAATGAAACAAATTAATGTGTAAATTTAGCCTAGAAATTATAGCTGTTCACACTGGCACAATAACGTCGGTATGACTGGCACAATAACGCCGGTATATCCATATACTACAAATGGCCATTGTAAACCTACCCAGCATACAAACCACTCTGAAACCCAATAAAGCTATCACGAATAGATTTAATAGTGCCAAGCTCTTTTTTAGCATCTGCTAGGGCTTTGTATTTTAATTCTAACAGATTGGGTAGTTTTGAGTCATCGAGCTCGTTAACGCCTTCTTTTACGTATTGCTCTAGTACAAAGTTTAAAAACTCTTGTTGCTTTGGATGATAGTCTTTTAATTGGATTTTTGCTTTTTGGGCTCTCTCTAATCTTGGGACTAATTCTTTATGATAAGCTACATAGCTCAGAACATCAAACAAGTCGCTGTCTTCACCATGGATGATTTTTCGTAAGTCTTCTATTTGTGCGTAGGAATATCCTTTTTCGTGAAGCTCCTCTAAAAGTTTTTTTCTTGTACTTGGAACACTCCATATTTTCCTCAATTCCTCTTCATTCTTAAAGAAAGAGGGGAGATCGCCAAATAGTGCTTTTATAAATGCTTCTGCTGATATGGGTTTGCCATCAGGGCTATAAAAGCTTGTTTTTACCATCGAGTCAATAGACCGACTATTGGTTGAAGAAAGTTTAATCTTAATCATCTTTCTAGGTGGTCGATCACATACACAAGGAGTGTTACCACATATATAACAGGGTTCCGGTTCTCTGATACAAATACAAGGCCTTTCTCCACATATATTGCATGGAGGCCTTTCTTGTCCTCCTGTGGGTGGTTCTGGTGGATCTATTGGTTCGCCATCCCATTCCGGATCGTTAAAGTGCTCATGTGCATTTACAAAATCGTATATGGTGAAATAGTCTTTTCCATCAAATAGTCTTGTTCCTCGTCCAACTATTTGTTTAAACTCTACCATGGAGTTAATAGGACGTAAAAGAATGATATTTCTAATTTCTGGTGCATCTACTCCGGTACTTAGTTTTTGTGAGGTGGTTAAGACGGTTGGAATGCTTTTTTCATTGTCTTGAAAATCTCTTAAATGTTGCTCTCCAATTTTACCATCATCTGCAGTTACTCTATGACAATAATTGGAGTTTCTATTGGTGCTATACTGATTTATTAAATCTCTAATGGCTAATGCATGTATTTGTGTAGCACAGAAAACCAGAGATTTCTGATTTTGATTAATGTCATCCATGAAGAGTTTAACTCGATACTCTTCTCTTTCTTTAATCTCTATGATTCTATTAAAATCCTCCTCCGAGTATTCTTTAGTTTCATCTATCTCACCTGATTCAATTTCATCGTCAGAAGTATATCTGTACTTATCTATGGTGGTAGTGATTTCTTTTAGTTTGAAAGGCGTTAAGAAACCATCGTTGATACCTTCTTTGAGAGAGTAAACATAAACAGGTTCACCAAAATAAGCATAGGTATCAATGTTCACATCTCTTTTGGGTGTGGCTGTTAAACCCAATTGAACAGCAGGGGAGAAGTAATTCATAATAGCACGCCATGAGCTTTCATCCTTGGCACCTCCACGGTGGCATTCATCAATGATAATAAAATCGAAAAAGTCATTAGGGTATTCACCAAAATATGGGGAATCATTAGGGCCGGACATAAAGGTTTGAAAAATGGTAAAGAATACAGAGCCGTTTTTGGGAATTTTTCCTTTCTTTTTAATTTCTGCAGGTTTAATTCGAACCAAGGCATCCTCATCAAATTTATTAAAGGAGTTGAAAGCCTGATCGGCTAAAATGTTTCTATCGGCCAAAAACAATATTCTAGGGCTTCTCTGTCCATCTCTTTTTAGGTTCCATTTGGCATGAAATAGTTTCCAAGCTACTTGGAAGGCAATGGCTGTTTTTCCTGTGCCAGTAGCTAGGGTTAATAATATTCTGTTCTTTTTCTCAGAAATGGCTTCAATGACTTTCGAAATGGCGTTTCCTTGATAATATCTGGGTTGCCAAGTTCCTCCTCTATCTTCAAAGGGAATAGAAAACAAGCGCTCTTTCCAGTTGTCAATTTCTTTTAATTCATCATTAGATGCGGAGGGATAGCACATCTCCCATAATTCATCAGGGCTAGGATAGGACTTTAGTTCTCCTTCAGTACCTTCGAGCATGTCCACACCATAGATTTCTAATCCATTGGTGGCATAGGTGAATCTAATATTTAATCTTTGTGCATAGTCTTTAGCTTGCCACAAACCTTCTGTCACATATTTGTCTCTGGCTTTGGCTTCAATTACAGCCAATCTTCTGTTCTTATACTCCAGAACATAATCTGCTTTTAAGATTGTTGAGCGTCTTCCTTGACCCATCAAACGACCTTTGGTGATAGGGAATTCCAATAATACTCTACTACCTTCTGTATCTCCCCAACCTGCTGCTTTTAGCGCGGGGTTGATGTATTCGTATTTGGTTTGCTCTTCGTTCATGATTTGAGCTTATGCATTTTGTTGTTTACAAATATAACAAAATTGTAATTTGTGTTGGGATTAATACCAGGCAGATAATTAAAACATTAAAATTCATAGGTGCTACTTTTGAGCATATTGTCATGTAGTTCGATTTTGTCAATCATTTGACTCAGCTTGTATCTATTTCTTAATGATGGTTTAATATTTTTGGATTGTTCTAAAAATGATTCTGTAAAATTTTTATATTCCTTATCTAATAATTCTGTTTCTTCAAGCAAACCTAAATCAAGTAGACTTCTACCATGGAAACTAGAATTTAGACAATAGAAATTAAAAATCAACTGAATTATGTAAGAAATTAAATATTGTTTCTCAGAATTACTTAGTATTTTGGGAGGTACGGTTTTTATTAATTCTATGACTATTTTTTTTGGTTCAATGTCGTTTGATTTGATATTTGTATAAACTTCAAAATGCTTACTCTTTAAATACATTAAATAAAATATAATCTCAGGGTTGATATAGGCAGCAGGAGGGAATGATTTTAAAACAACACTAAAGTGATTAAAGAATTTCTCCTGTTGTCTTAAGTTAAATTGTTCAATATCAAAAAATAATATTGCAGCATCTAGAAAACCTTCTTTTTCTCCAATTAATTCAATACTGTTTCGTGTTTCATGCTCAAATATAATATTTAACTTAAAATAAGAATATAAATAATTACAAAATTTTTCACTATTTGGTTCGGGTAATGAATACTCTAAATCAATAAACCTCTTTAAATATTCATCGGCATCAATACTTTCGCTACCATATACTCCTCTGACGGCATGTCCTAATTGAGTTTTGTCAATAGAAAGAACAAAAACAATACCTTCAATAGAAAATATATGTTTGATTTGTTCTAGAACTTCTACTGCATAATTTGGTCGGCATCGGTCTAGCTCATCTATGATAAAGACAAAAGGTTTGTCTCCTGAAAATTCGTCAACATACTTCTTAAGTTCCTCTTTAAAAGCTGAAAGGCCTTCTTTTTTCTTTTGTTGTTCATTTATTTCTTCACTTAGTATATTGATACTTTCTTGGGTGGCATCACTTATCGCATCCACTATTTCATCGGTATCGATATATCTTTTAAGTGCGGCTTTCAAAAGTGCTGGTGCAGCTGCTTTTGCTATACTTCCTCCTTTGTCTAGAACATCTTTAAAACTAACTTTACTAGTTTTTGCATCATCGGGTTTGTCATCTTCAAGAGTTTTGAATTCAGCCATTATGGACACCAAAGGATTCCCGTTATAATCATTCTCCCAAGCATTAAAATAAACTGTTTTAAATCCTTGGTTTCTCATTTTTTGGTTCCACATTTTTGCAAAAGTGGTTTTGCCAGTTCCCCAAGCGCCATCTAAGGCCATTACAAAGCCATCCTTATAGCTTTCTACTATACTGGTTAAGATATCTGCATAGGGTTCTCTTTCTAGTTTGCAGTTTTCAAAAGGGTTGGCTCCGGTCTTGGTTGGAATAAATGGGTCTTGATGCTTCATATTTTATTTAGGATGTTTATAATGCGCTTGTTCCTCAGCTACTTTCCTTAATTCCTGATTTATTTCAAAAGTTTTTTCATTTGTATAATTCATAGTTAACTCTCCTGAAAACGCTTTTTGGAGAATGGATTTTTTAAGCTCTTTTAAAGCTTTGATTTTCTTTTGATATGAATCTATTAATTTGGTTGATATTGTTCTTGTATTATTAAGTGAATGAACTAATTTTTCTTGCAAAGTAACATTTGATGGATATTTAATTTTGAAGTTTTCGATTTGAACTTTTGTAATTGCTTGTCTTGTTGCTCCTTGCTCTCCAATACCCAAAAGCAAATCTTTGGTTGCTCTAGAAGTTAAGGCGTAATGAAGAAACTGATGATTCAAAATACCATCTTTTAATCTTATAATAGAGACATGCTGATTTACTCTTGCGGGCAAAAATGTATTGTCAACAACACAGCAACGAGCAACCGATGCACCTGTAATATTTAACAAGACATCATTTTCAAAAACGGTAACATTGTCTAATTTCCTAGCCTGACTATCATCGATAAAAGCTAGCTTTTTTTTACGAAAACCATCATCATGTACATTCATACTTCTAATTAAAGATATGCCAGATTCTTTGTACGATGCTTGGCCCCCTCTTGGTGTAGCACCACTTCCTATTTTTGTAGTTAAATCTTTTATAGGGTTACCCATTTAGTTCACAAATAGTTGTATATGAGTATATTATTTTGTAAATTGTATTCAAATTCAGGAACGATGAGGATACTAAAAAACATTGATAGACAGACGTTTAAAGAAAGATTTACAACAAAAGAAG